>NZ_CAJNBO010000023.1:0-145701 GCF_905221015.1 Paraburkholderia nemoris
CTCTGTTTGACATCGATCGCATTCCTTCGTCGACTGGACATGCAACGAAGTTAACAGAATGGACTCCTTGTTAACAGAGGGGAACCACCAAAAATTGTGGGTAATCGCAAGCCCTGTGGGCGCCCCTTTGCCAGGCTCGTTTGGCGAACCGGCTAACGTGCGCTTAAAGGTGCAACTTCGTGTCGCGCTCAGGCAAGCCGGCACGCACCCCGATGCACGTCAGACCGCGCCATCGCCGGCCGCGAAATCGCTGCCGAGCCGCTGCGACAGATGCGTGTACACCGCCGCGACATGCGGCAGATGCCGCGACTCCGGATGCGCCAGCACCCAGACCTGCGATTCGGCTTCGTCGAGCGGCGGAGTCAGTTGCACGAGATCGTCGCGATCACGCGCGAGGAAGGTAGGAAAGATGCCGACGCCGAAACCGCGCACCACCAGTTCGAACACCGCCATCACGCTATTGGTTTTGTAGCGTGGCTCGACCGTCGGACAATGGCGCTTGCGCCACAAGACCGAAGGATGATCGCCGAGCGAACTGTCCGGTGCCGCCCAATCGCAGCGCGACAGCGCATCGGCATCGCTCGCCCGGATACCGCTCGCCTTCGCGGCAAACACGGCGATGCGCAGCGGGCCCACATGTTTGCCGACCAGATGATCCGGTGCGCGGCGCGTAGCGCGCACGGCAATATCAGCGTCGCGTTTGGTCAGGCTCGCAAGGCTGTTGGTGGCGGTCAATTCGAACGACAGCGCCGGATGCAGCGCCGCGAAATCATGCAACGCGGGCAGCAGAAGGCCGTAGAGCACGGTATCGGTGGTCGTCACGTGAACCGCGCCGCTAACGCGGTCACTGCTTGCCTGCACGGTTGAGCGCGCCGCCGCCAACTCGCTTTCGATGCGCTCGGCGTGACGCGCCAGTTGCGCACCGAGCGGCGTCGCGCGATAACCGCTGCGCGAACGCTCGAACAGACGCTGCCCGAGCCCGCGTTCGATCCGCTGCACCGAGCGAAAAATCGTCGAGGCGTCGATCCCCAGGCGCTGCGCGGCTTCCACCAGCGTGCCGGCGCGCACCAACGCAAGAATGGTCTGGGTATCCGCCGAAGTCAGTTCGTATTGCGTTTTTGCACGCATGGTTTGGCAAGCCGCCTGTTTATTCTGAATGCGATCCGGGCTACTTTTACCACATCGACTTGTCGGCCGACGAGCCTTGCCACCGGCACCTGCCGGGACTTCACTCTCGTTTATAGCGGTGACACCATGAAACTCTATTACTCACCGGGCGCCTGCTCGCTGGCCGTTCATATCGCCCTGCGCGAAGCCGGGCTCGACTTCGACACCGTCAAGGTCAACTTGCAAACGCACAAGCTCACCAATGGCGACGACTACTACGCGATCTCGCCGCGCGGTTACGTGCCACTCATCGAATTCGACGACGGCTCGCGCCATACCGAGGGCGCCGCGCTGTTGCAATACATCGCCGATCTTGCGCCGGAGCGCGCCCTGCTACCGCCCGCTGGAACGCCACAGCGGCTCGAAGCGGTCGCATGGCTCACCTATATCAGCACAGAATTGCATAAGACCTTCAGCCCGTGGCTCTGGCATCAGGAGACAGCCGAATCGACGAAACTCGAATGCCGCACGAAACTCGCGACACGCTT
Organism: Paraburkholderia nemoris; assembly: GCF_905221015.1. Lineage (NCBI taxonomy): Bacteria > Pseudomonadati > Pseudomonadota > Betaproteobacteria > Burkholderiales > Burkholderiaceae > Paraburkholderia > Paraburkholderia nemoris. The sequence continues at coordinate 1,656 of NZ_CAJNBO010000023.1, forward strand.
TAGCGAACTCGAGGGTGTACTGACGTCGCGCGACTATCTCACCGGACAGTACTCGGTCGCCGATGCGTACGCGTTCACGGTGTTGAGTTGGGCGCGGATGCTGTCAGTGGATCTAGGCCCGTATCCGCACCTCAACGCGTATCTGGCCCGCGTGGCAGCGCGGCCGAAGGTACGTGAGGCGATGGTGGCGGAAGGACTGGTCAGGGAGACCACGACGCAGGCCGCGTAAGCGGTTTGGGATGAGACGTTGCGCGCGAAGGCGCGCGACGTTCTGCTCTGCAATGGCGCGTCTAAACGAGACCGGACAGCGTGTCCTGCGTCGTCTCGATCACCAGCAAACCCGCGCGCAAGCCAGGCTTGACTGTTGCGTTCGGGAACACGAGACGTTCCTCATCGTGACGCACGGCGTAGCGATAATCGCCGTCGCGTGCGAGCACGGTGTCTTTCACGAAGGGTGTGAAATTCGGCACATCCGCGGCCACCAGCAATTCGAATGCGTCGCTTTGCTTGGTGAGCTGGTCGATTACGGTGAACACGCGCGGCATTGCCGCGGGCGCGTTGCCGTTCTTTGTGCCGGCCAGCAGATGACGCACCGCTTCGTCCGCACCGGCGAAACGCGTCAGATCGTTCTGCCCGAACGGGCGCACCTTGCCGAGTTCGAGCGTGCACGCTTCGGCGCCACACGCATGCGCGGTGAAGTGCGAATAGGTGTTGCCCTTAGTCGTATGAAGCAGGACGGCGCTGATGCGCGCTTCGCCGAGCCACTCGAACATGGCGCGCGAAAACGGCTTGCCGGTGTGCGGCAACAAGGCGAATTGCTCGAAAGCCGAGGGGCGGATCGCCGTGTGCATGTCGATGTGCCAACGGGCGCCCGGCTCCTGCGAGGCCGCGGCAAAGAACTGCGTTGCCGCACGCTCCAACGCCGCCGCGCGCGGCGCTTCGTGGCTATGCGGCACCTGCTCGTGACGTCCGCTGAAGAGGCGGTTCAGATCGTCGTCGCGATAGCGGCACGCGTCGCGCATGGCGTCGACGTTGCCGAGAATCACCAGCAAGCGGCACGTCAGCGCGGCATCGCCTCGCGCGATATCGCGCACGAGATACGACAGCAATTCAATCGGCGCGGTTTCATCGCCATGCACGCCGGCAGAGACGAGCACGCTGCGGATGCCTTCATCCCGCACCGCGGGCTCCATCAGCAGCACGCCGTCGTCGAGCCATGACCATCGCACGCCGTTGCCGTTGTCGGCGCACACGCCCTGCGTTTCCTGCGCGCCGGGCCGCGTTCCCGCTAACGTATAGGCAAGGAAATCGTCGAGCATCGAAACCGTCATACCGTGCTCAGCGCTGGAAGTCATACAGCGAACCCAGGCCGAGAATCTGCGTCAGTTCATCGAGCGCGGTGCGCGACTCGGCGAGCAATTGCGGATCGGTCAGATCAGACGGTGCGAGACGATCGCGATAGTGCTTTTCGATCCACGTATCGAGGCGGCCGAACAGCTTGTCGTTGATCCACACGCCAGGCGTCACCGCCGCGCGCTCCGCATCGTTCAGCACCACGCGCAGACGCAAACATGCCGGGCCACCGCCGTTCTTCATGCTTTCGCGCAGATCGAACACGAGCACGTCGTCGATCGGACCGGTGTGCGCGGTCAGTTCGTCAAGGTATGCACCCACGCGCTCGTTTTCGCGGCATTCCTGCGGCACCACCAGCACCTGCTTGCCGTCCGGGCGCGTCAGCAACTGGCTGTTGAACAGGTACGACGTGACCGCGTCGGACACGCTCACTTGCGCGTCGGGCACTTCGATCACGTTGAACTCGGCCTTCAGCCCGGAGAGCTTCGTGCGCAATTCGTCGTACACCGCCTTCTGTTCGACAAACGCGAGTTGATGGCAGAACAGCGTGTTGCGGTTGCCGACCGCGATCACGTCGTTATGGAACACGCCCGCGTCGATTACGTCGGGGTTCTGCTGTGCGTACACCGTGGCCGCTTCTGCCAGGCCGTGACGATGCGCGACCGCGCGGCTCGCCTCGAAGGTCTGACGTGCGGGAAAACGCTTCGGCTCCGGTCCGCGGCGATATTCGCTGCGGCCATACACGAAGAATTCGACGCCGCGTGTGCCGTATTCCGAGCAGAAACGCGTGTGGTTCGCTGCGCCTTCGTCGCCGAGTGCCGGCGTGCCGGGCAGCGCTTCATGCACCGCGAAACGATCCGCGTCGCTGAAAATCGCGCGCAAGGTGCGGCGCGTCGATTCATGCTCGATCGCGCGATGCAGCTTGCTGCACAGATTGGCCGGCGTGAAGTGCACGCGACCGTCGTGCGTGTCGGCTGACGGACTCACCGTCGCCGCATTCGCGGTCCACATCGCCGAAGCCGAACTTGCGGCGGCCAGCAACTCGGGCGCGTCTTTAGCCACGCGTGCGATCACCGTCGCGTCGTCGCCCGAAAAACCGAGCTCGCGCAACAGGCGCATCGAAGGACGCTCCTGCGGCGGCAACACGCCTTGATGAAAGCCGAGATCGGCCAACTGCTTCATCTTGCGCAGGCCCTGCTTGGCAGCGGCCTTCGGATTGGCGACCGACTTCTCGTTGTTCTGCGACGCAACGTTGCCGAACGAGAGTCCGGCGTAATTGTGGGTCGGGCCGACGAGACCGTCGAAATTGGCTTCAGTGGCTTGCATCGTCGATCCTTAGAATTGAAGGCCCGGCGAAACGCTCGCGGGCATTTGCAGTTGCGCGCTTTCGACGGATGCCATCGGGTACGCGCAGTAGTCGGCAGCATAGAACGCGCTCGGCCGGTGATTGCCCGAACGTCCTGGACCACCGAACGGCGCGCCCGACGATGCACCGTTGGTCGGCCGGTTCCAGTTAACGATGCCCGCGCGTATGGTGCGCTGGAAATGCGTCCACAGGGCTTCGTCGTCGGCGAGCAGGCCGGCGGAGAGGCCGAACTCGGTATCGTTGGCTTTTTCGAGCGCTTCGTCGAACGTGCCGTAGCGGATGATCTGCGCCAGCGGTCCGAAATGCTCCTCGTCCGGCAGGTCCTTCACGGCGGTCACGTCGAGAATCGCGGGCGTGACGAAGCCGAGTTTCGGATCGCGCTGCTCCATCCTCAGCAGTGCTTTCGCGCCGTCGGCCAGAAGACGCTCCTGGGCCGCCACCAAACGCGAAGCCGCACTCGCTGAAATGACCGCGCCCATAAACGGCTGCGGATCGGCGTTGTATTCGCCGACGCTGATGCGCGACGTCACTTCCGTCAGGCGCTCTACAAAACGGTCACCGAACGCATCGTTCGGTACGAAGATACGGCGCGCGCACGTGCAACGCTGCCCCGCCGACAGAAACGCCGATTGAATCGTGTGATGCACCGCGGCGTCGACATCCGCCACCGGTCCGATCACGAGCGGATTGTTGCCGCCCATCTCCAGCGCCAGCACGATCTCCGGACGGCCGCCGAATTGCTTGTGCAGCAATGTTCCGGTATCCGAACTACCCGTGAAGAACAGGCCATCGATCTGCCGATGGTTGGCGAGCGCAATGCCCGTCTCTTTCTCACCTTGCACGAGGTTCAGCACGCCGGCGGGCAAGCCCGCATCGCGCCAGATCTGCACCGTGAGGGCCGCTACACCTGGTGCGAGTTCGGACGGCTTGAACACCACTGCGTTACCCGCGATCAGCGCCGGCACGATATGTCCGTTCGGCAAATGCCCCGGGAAGTTATACGGCCCGAACACAGCGACCACGCCATGCGGACGATGCCGAAGCACGGCGGTGCCGTCAGCCATCGGCGAACGCTTTTCGCCGGTGCGCTCGTTGTACGACTGAATCGAAATCTCGACCTTCGCCGCCATCGAAGCGGCTTCAGTGCGCGCTTCCCACAGCGGTTTGCCGGTCTCGCGGCCGATCGCTTCGGCAAGCGCTTCCTTGCGTTCCGTCACGAGCGCGGCGAAGCGGCGCACCACGCCGCAACGCTCGTCAAGGCTTAGCGCCGACCACGCCGCGAACGCACGGCGCGCGCTGCGCACCGCACGATCGACGTCGTCCGCCGATGCGCTATTGCCTTCCCAAACCGTCGCGCCCGTACCCGGGTTGCGCGACGCGAATGCGGGTCCTGTGCCGGCGGCCCATTCGCCGTCGATGAAAATCTCGCTCATGATCATCCTTGTTTGTGTTTCAGCGGCAGCACCCGAACCGGGTCGCCTGCCTTGACGTCGAGTGCGGCCGCCTCGGCGGCGCTCATACGGAACACGCCGTCTTGCGGCACGCCCGCGGCCACGCCCACGCGAAAATCGCCCAGCGACGTATTCGATACCATCGAACGCGGCGCATCCTGCGGCGCGCCCGCCGGTACGTCGGCGATCTCGACCGGCACAACCACGCTTTCGCGCACCGTGCGCAAGTCGGCGATATGGCATTCGAGCACCGGACCCGCATCGAAGATATCCACGTGATTCTCGTAGCGCAGCCCTTCCGATTCGAGCATGCGGCGCGCCGGAATCGTGTCGTTATGCGTGAGGCCGACGCATTCCTGCGCCTCTTCCGGCAGCAGTTCGACATACACCGGATAACGCGGCATCAGCTCGGCGAGAAACGCCTTGCGGCCGTGCGAGCTCAGATAATCCGCCGCATTGAAATCGATCTGGTAGAAATGCGAGCCGACCGCACGCCAGAACGGCGAGGTGCCTTCCGCATCGAAATGGCCGCGCAATTCCGCGCACAAACGCTGCGGAAAGCGCTCGCGAAACTGCGCGAGAAACATGAAGCGCGAACGCGACAGCAAACCGCCGACGCCGCTCGTGCGGTAACGCGGGCTCAGGAACAGCGAACACACTTCGGCGTAACCCGTCAGGTCATGCGAAATGTTCAGCGCGCGCATGCGCGTCCAGATGCCGAGGTCCTGGCTCGCGTGCACCACCGTGCTCACGCGATAGTTGTAGAACGGTTGCTGCAGACCGACTGACGTTTCGATGCCGCAGACGCCGGCCACGTCGCCGGTGTCGGTGTCTTCCATCACGAAGAAGTAACCGGCTTCGTGCGGCTCGGCCTTGTCTTCCATCGTGCGGCGGGCACGTTCAACGCGCGCCGCAAGAGCATCGCGATCCGGCTTGAAGGTGGTGAGACCGGGACCGGTCTCCTGCGCGAGCCGCATGAGCGCGTCCACATCGCCTCGTTGCACTACACGAACGACGATCATCGTGCGTCTCCCGTCAATTCTTCCTGATGCGGCTGATGCAGTGGCACGCAGCGTACCGCGTCGCCCTCCTGCACGCCGAGTGCGGCGCGCGCCGCATGCGACAGCGACGCGCCGGTCGCCTTCTCGCCCGACAAGGTATCGAGCACGCAGCGGAACTCACCGTCCGCCCCGTTATGCGCGATCAGATAAGTCGAGCCCCCGGCAGCCGCGCCGGCTTCGCGCACCACACGTGTTTCATTACGCGTCACGCAGGCGCTGCGATCCACCTGCGCAGTCAACACCGGGCCCGCGTCGAAAATGTCGATAAAGCGATCCGTCTCGAAGCCTTCTTCGAGGTGAATGTCATACGCGAGCAGCGCCTTCGAATCCGGTTCGCCGAGCACGCGCTGCGCCGCTTCCGGCAGCAAGGGCACGTAGATCGGATAGGTCGGCATCACTTCGGCGATAAAGGTGCGGCTGCGCCCGCCCGATTCGATTTCGATGTCGGCGAAATTGCGGCCGAAGAACTTGCGCCCCACCGCTTCCCAGAACGGCGACACACCTGAGTCGTCGGTCACGCCGAGCAGCAGCGAGAACACTTCAGGCGTGAAGCGCTTGCGATTGGCGGCGATGTACATCATCCGTGCTCGTGACATCAGATGCGCGGCCGCATCGCCACGCAGCGACGGGTCGATGTAAAAGCCCGCCAGCCGGCTCTTGCCCGTCAATTCATGCGACATGGTCAGCGCGTGGATCTTGCGATTCACGTGCAATTCACGCGACGCATGAATCAGCGCGTCATTGCGAAACGCGTAGAACGGATCGGAGTAACCGGCTGCGGCGACGATGCTCGCCGTGCCCATCAGCTTGCCGCTCTGTGCGTCCTCGAGCACGAACAGATAGAACTCCTCGCCCGGAAAATCGACATCCGCGCGAAACGAGTCTTCCGACAACGCGACGCGCGCTTCGAGCGCGCCCCGGTCGTGCGGCAGCGAATGTAGCACCGGTTGCGCGGTGCGCGCCATATGTTCGAGCGCATCGAGATCGGCGAGGCGGCCGGGGCGTACGAAGAGCATCATCGTTCCTGTTGAATGTGACGCATGATTCAGTGCTTTAGCTCGCTGCCGTGGTTCACTTCGACGCGGCTTCAGTCTTTGCGCCGACGATCTCTTCGATCGCCTTCGCCAGACGCGCGAAGCCTTCATACATGTCGTCGAGCGGCATGATGAGCGAGGGCACGAAACGCAGCACGTCCGGACCCGCCATTAGCATGATCACGCCGTGCTGACCCGCAGCGGTGACGAAATCTTTCGCGCGGCCCTTGAACGCATCGGTCAACTCAGCACCGATCAACAGACCCTTGCCACGCACTTCCTTGAACAGACCAAAGCGTTCGTTGAGCTTCGCGAGTTGGCCCTTCAATGCTTCGCTGCGGGTACGCACGCCTTCGAGCACCTTCGGATCGCTGATCAGCTCGACCACCTTCTCCGCGATCGCCGCGCCCAGCGGATTGCCGCCGTAGGTCGTGCCATGCACGCCAACCTTGAAGTGCGCGGCCAGTTCCTTGGTGGTCAGCATCGCGCCGATCGGGAAACCGTTGCCGAGCGCCTTCGCGGTGGTCAGGATGTCCGGCGTCACGCCGGTGTCCTGATACGCGTAGAAATAGCCGCTGCGGCCCACACCCGTTTGTACCTCGTCAAAAATCAGCAGTGCGCCGTGCTCATCGCAGGCTTCGCGCAGCGCTTTCAGGAACGCCGGATCGGCCGGGATCACACCGCCCTCGCCCTGGATTGGCTCGACGATCACCGCGCAAGTCTTCGCGCCGATCGCTTTTTTCGCCGCTTCGATATCGTTGTAAGGCAGATGGATGATGCCGGCCGGCACCGGGCCGAAGCCTTCCGAATACTTCGGCTGGCCACCGACGCTCACCGTGAAGAACGTACGGCCATGGAACGACTGCGTGAACGAGATGATTTCGACCTTATCGGCGCCATGGCGCTCGAACGCGACGCGGCGCGCCAGCTTCAAGGCGGCTTCGTTCGCTTCCGCGCCCGAGTTGGCGAAGAACGCGCGGTCGGCGAAGGTCAGGTCTTCGAGACGTTTGGCAAGACGCAGCACCGGTTCATTGGTGTAGCCGTTACCGATGTGCCACAGCTTGCCGCCCTGATCGTGCAGGACTTTCAGCAGTTCAGGATGGGCATGACCGAGCGCGGTGACGGCGATACCGCCGGCGAAGTCGATATAGTCGCGGCCTTGCGTATCCCAGACGCGTGAGCCGAGACCGCGATCCGGCACGAAGGCGGCGGGCGAAAACACCGGCACCATCACTTCGTCGAAGGTCTGGCGTGTCACAGTCAGGTCGTTCATGGCGAATCCTCGTTACAGGTGAGAGGTAGTACACGTAGTGTAGGAAACTGCGCGCGTTAAGTCTTGCGCATACGCGACGCTTTCTATGAGCTTCCGGCGGATATGTCGCGTGCAGCTTGCAGACTGCGCGCTTTCCGGCCGCTTACTCCTGGTTATTCCGCCTGGTCGGGCCGTTCGATCAACGCGGCCGGCCGCGGCTCGCTGGCCGCGGCGCCGGTCGCACCGGTCTGCTTGTCGATCCAGTTACGACGATCCTCGCGTGGTGTGACACCGAAGCGTTCGCGGTAAGCATTCGAAAAGTGCGCCGCCGACGAAAATCCGCAAGCAAGGCTGATCTGCACCACTGATTTGCTGGTGCGCTGCAATTGCGTGCGCGCTTTCGAAAGCCGCAGCCCCAGATAGTATTTGGACGGCATCGAGCCGAGGTACTGACGAAACAGGCGCTCCAACTGACGCCGCGAGACACCGACGAGACCGGCGATTTCATCGGTGGTCAGCGGGTCTTCGATATTCGCTTCCATCAGCATGAGCGCATCGTTCAGACGCGGATGACGCTCGCCCGGTGCGGTCACGAACGGAATGCGTTGACGCTCTTCGCCCGCGCGCAATACACCGACGCCGAGCGTATCGGCAATCCGGTCCGCCAATTCGGGCCCGTGATCGCGGCCGATCATCGCCAGCATGAAGTCGACGGTCGCCTGACCGCCCGCGCAGGTTGCGCGATCACGGTCGATTTCGAAAATCTGTTGGGTGACGATCGAGCGCTCGAACTGCTCGGAGAACTGCTGATAGGTTTCCCAGTTGACGCTCACGCGATAGCCGGACAACTGCCCCGCCATCGCCAGCCACCAGACACCGTGATGAATACCGGTGACGAGCGGCGTGCGCTGCCCGACGCGCGACAAACTTGCCAAAAACAGCCGGTAGTCCGCGAATTGCTGGAACCGTTCGCTGACGATGATCAGCCAGTCGCACGAAATCGCATCGCCGAAGGCGGCATCGGCCGGCCATTGTGCGCCGCCCGACAAGGACACCGCACGGCCGTCCCACGAACACACTTGCACGCGGTACAGCGCCCGGCCGTCGATTTCGTTGGCGAGATTGAGCGCGTCGACGATCGGCCCGACGCCCGACATCGACACCGGCGGCAAGGCGACGATGGCGACCTGCGTGGTGCGAGCCGGGTTGGACGTGCGAGCCATCACTTGTCAGTAAAACGCGGAATGCGCGAGCCGCGCGTTACTTCAGGCTGCCGGAGAGGAACTGCTTCAGCCGTTCGCTGCGCGGCGTGGTCAGCACTTCAGCGGGCAAGCCCTCTTCTTCGGTGCGGCCCTGGTGCAGGAACATCACATGGTTCGACACGTTGCGCGCGAAGCCCATTTCGTGCGTCACGACGATCATCGTGCGGCCTTCTTCAGCGAGCTTCTGCATCACCTTCAGCACTTCGCCGACCAGTTCGGGATCGAGCGCGGAAGTGGGTTCGTCGAACAACATCACGTCGGGGTTCATCGCCAGCGCACGCGCAATAGCGACCCGTTGCTGCTGACCGCCCGACAGATGCGACGGATACTGCTTTTCCAGACGCGGCGCGAGACCCACCTTCTCGAGATATTCGCGCGCCCGTTCTTCGGCTTCGCGACGCGACATGCCGAGCACATGAATCGGTGCTTCGACGATGTTCTCGATCACGTTCATGTGCGCCCACAAGTTGAAGTGCTGGAACACCATCGCCAGTTTTGTGCGGATGCGTTGCAGCTGCTTGTGATCGGCCACTTCCAGATTGCCGGCGCGGTCGGCTTTAGTCTTGACCATTTCGCCGTCGACGACGATCTGCCCCGCGTTCGGCCGCTCGAGAAAATTGATGCAGCGCAGGAATGTGCTCTTGCCCGATCCGCTCGCGCCGATGATGCTGATCACGTCACCCTTGTTTGCGTTCAGCGACACGCCTTTGAGCACTTCGTTGTCGCCGTAGCGCTTGTGGATGTCCTGGACGGCGAGCTTGCAAGCTTCGGTTTGAGTCGTGTGGAGCAAGATGCTCTCCCTTTGAAAATACGGATCAATCTACGTGACGGCGCGAACCTGCCGCGCCGCTCAATCGAAACATGCCTGCTCAGTGCGTGCGCACCGCCAGGTAACCCAGCCAGTGACGCTCCGCGCGACGGAACAAGGCCACCAGCCCAAACGACACCACGAGGTAAATCAGCGCCGCGAGGCCGAACGCGTCGAACGACTGATACGTGGCGGAATTCGCATCGCGCGCCACCTTCAGAATGTCCGGCACCGTGGCCGTAAACGCGACCGTGGTGGCGTGCAGCATCAGGATCACTTCGTTACTGTACAACGGCAGCGCCCGGCGCAGCGCGGACGGTATCACAATGCGGCGGTACATCGTGAACCAGCTCATCCCGTAGGCACGGGCCGCTTCCACTTCGCCGTGCGAAGTCGAACGGATCGCACCGGCGAAAATCTCGGTGGTGTACGCGCAGGTGTTCAGGGCGAAGGCGAGAATCGCGCAGTGAAAGCCGCTGCGGAAAAACGCGTCGAGCAACTGATGCGAGCGCACGAATTCGAGGCTGTACATGCCGGTGTAGATCAAGAGCAGTTGCACGTACAACGGCGTGCCGCGAAACACGTAAGTGTAGAGACGCACCGGCGTCGACAGCCAGCGCTTCTTCGATACGCGCGCCACCGCGAGCGGAATCGCCATGAAAAAGCCGATCCCGATCGACGCCACCAGCAGCCACAGCGTGACCGCCAGACCGGACATGCGCTGACCGTCCCAGTACAGGAACGCGCGCCAGAATTGATTGAGAATGTCGATCATGGTCTTAGAGCTCCGCGTGACGCACGCCGATGGAATAGCGCTTTTCCAGCCAGATCAGCACGAGATTCGACGCGGTGGTGATCGCCAGATAGATCAGCGCGGCGACCAGAATGAAGAAAAACATGTTGAAGGTGCTCTTGCCGGCGTCCTGGGCGGCTTTGACGACATCGGCGAGACCGATGATCGACACGAGCGCCGTGGCCTTGACGAGCACTTGCCAGTTATTGCCGATGCCCGGCAGCGCGAAACGCATCATCTGCGGAAACAGGATGCGCGTGAATACTCGCGCGCCGCTCATGCCGTAGGCACTGCCCGCTTCGAGCTGGCCACGCGGCACGGCGAGAAACGCGCCGCGGAAGGTCTCGGTGAAGTACGCCCCGTAGATGAAGCCGAGCGTCAGCACACCGGCCACGAACGGATCGATATCGAACTGCGGGAGATTGAGCGCATCGGTGAGATTGTTGACCGCGATCTGGATGCTGTAGAAGAGCAGCAGCATAAGCACGAGGTCGGGCACCGAGCGGATCAGGGTCGTATAGCCGGTGGCGATTGCCCTGAGTGGGCGATTGAAGGAGAGTTTCGCCGCCGCGCCCGCGAGGCCGAGCAGCACGGCGGCTGCCAGCGACAGGACGGACAGCTCGATCGTCTGGATCGTGCCGGCCAGCAACACCGGACCAAAGCCGTAAAGGAACACGCGTGTCTCCATCCAGGTTTTATTGAGGATGTCATGGATGGGGGGCGGGTTAGGCCTGCCCGACTCATCCGGCATGGCGCGGAGTCTCGCAAGCGGAAATTAATTTCTCAAAGAGAGACGGAGGGTGTGCTGCGGTGCAGCAATGGGGTGTTTGCTCTGGCTGGGCGCTGGCAGGGCCTATCTCTGCGGGGGATATGGGTTTGTAAGGTGCGTGACTCGCTGTCTGCGCTGCCGCGATTTAGCAAGTTTTGGGTCGCTTTTTCGATATAGATTGGGGCCTGCGGCGCGTCTCTGTTTGGCCGTGTTCTTAGCACTTTGGCCTTTCCTTGCATTGTTAGTGGTCTATTAGCGTTCCCCCTGTGCGGGGGGGCACCTACTTCTCTTTGCCGGCTGCAAAGAGAAGTAGGCAAGAGAAAGCAGCTCAAACCGCTAATGCGAAGTGGGCACCGTAGTCTGCTGCGGGTCGTGGTGCGACTGGAATCCGTGTTCTCTCACCTTCGGCGTTAGTGACAAAGGACTCATCAGCTCCCACTCCGCACTGCGTGCGTCGCGGACGGGTCTGCAGGGGAAACCACCGGCTTCGGTTGCGCGCAGTGAGGGCCGTCGGCTTCGCCTCGGCGACGTGCCTCTGCACTCCCCCGGGAAACCCGCCTCAAACGATATGTCGATGTACTGCAATCACCGTCCCGGTCACGATCACAGTCGCGGCTGCGGCTACCGTAGGCGGTTGCAGTTGCCGCTCCAATTGCAATCGCAGTGGCAGTGGCGCCCAATGACGAGCCACGGCCCGGTAGCAAGACGTCGCGTCAAAACGTAGCGATTGGTTTTATGAACGACTCTTCGGAGCGCGCAGCGCCGCCGGAAGTATGACGCCCTTGTCACAAGCCCAAACAGCGGCACGAACACAGATTCCAGTCGCACCACTACCCCTGGCAAACCACGGTGCCCGCTTAGCAGGGGCTTCTAGCCGCTTTCTTTTGCCTACTTTTCTTTGCGGCGGCAAAGAAAAGTAGGTGCCCCCCGCACAGGGGAAACGCTAATACACCACTAACAATTCAAGGAAAGGCCAAAGCCCTAAGAACACGGCCAAAAAGCGCCGCGAAGGCAAAAAAACCAACCCCTCATTCAATCCCCAGCCGAGCCCGAATAGCCGGCAACATATACTCCACCGCAGCGCGCCCCTCCTCCATCGCGGGCCCGGCCCGGTGAAAATCAAAAATCCCCATCCCGCCCAGCCGCGGCTGAATCAAAATATCCGCCGGCTCACCGGCAAGGCGACTCCTCGAAATCCGCACCTGCATGATGTCAATACTCTGCGCGATCGAGCTCAGCATCGAAGGCACCCGCGCACTTGGCGCCGGCGCCACCCGCACATCATCGGAAGCGCGTCCTTCGGCAGGTGCCAGCCAGCGCGGCCAAGGCTTCCCATTACGCCGCAACGCGACCGGCGGCGGCGCATCCGGATCCAGTGCCGGCGTGTCAACCGCCGCGCCACCAAAATCGCGCCCATTCAGAATGTCGTTGTTCAGATCGACCGCGATCACGCAATCCGCCCGCATGCCGCGCGCCACCGAAACCGGCACCGGATTGCTCAAACCGCCATCCACCAGCCACACACCGTTGTGATAAACCGGCGTGAAAATCCCCGGAATCGCAATCGAGGCACGCACCGCGTCCACCACGCTGCCGTCCTGCAACCAGCTCTCACGGCCCGAATCGAGTTCGGTGGCCACCGCCGCGAACGGCATGTTCAATTGCGCGATCGAGCGGCCGGCGAATTTGTCCGCGAATATCTGGATCACCTTGCGCCCGCCCAGCAAGCCGCCCGAAAAACGTAGATCGAGCAGCCTCACCACGGTTTGCCAGGTAAGCTTCGACACCCATTCTTCAAGCCAGTCGAGATCGCCGTTGGCATACACGGCGCCCACCAGCGCGCCAATCGACGTGCCGCACACCACATCCGGCTTGATGCCCGCATCGTGCAACGCGCGAATCGCACCGATATGCGCCCAGCCACGTGCTGCGCCGCCCCCCAACACCAGCCCGATCCGGCTGTATCGACGTCGATGTATCATGTGTTCCCCGCCTTTTATCGGCTAGCGCCCGCGTATCACGTCCGAGCGCGATGTCGTGTACACCTTCTGATATTGGTCGAAGTGCACGTTGAAAATGCCTTCTTCTGTCACCCCGCCCTCGCGCCATTTCCAGCTCCACACGGTTTCCGGCTTCAGCGGAAACACGGCGATCTGGCCTGGCTTGCCGAGCAGGCGGCGTACTTCGTCTTCAGTCATGCCGATCCGAATCTTCCCGAAGTTGTCGGCGGTCAGCACCTGCGTAATGGCTTGCAATTTACCGTCACGATCGATGTCGACCATGTACGTGTTCAGTCCTTGCGGGCCGCGCGGATATTCGAAACGCTTCGAACCGTCGGTAAACGTGCGCTCGGTTTCCGGCTTGCCCATCTGATCGCGGATCTGCGCCTCGGTGGTAATACCCGGCGTCATATTCTTGAGTAGCAACGCGTCCGGCTTGACGGCGTTGAAGAATTCCTTGAATTTTTGCACGGCGCGGTCGCTCTGTTGGTCGTCGCAACCGGTCAGTGCAACGCACGCGGCCAGCATCGCGACAGTAAGCAGTTTGAGGCTCACAGCGAGTTTCCTGTACGGACACAAAGCGGCAATCCGCCCGCATCCCGTTGTGTAGGGTGTACTACAGGATAACCGCGTGCGGAAAAAACCGCGAGCGAAGGCAGCAAGGCGGTCATGGGCCGCCGTGTGGCGTAATTTGCAGTGGAATGCGAGAAACCGTCGCCACAAACAAAAAGGCGACGCTGTGCAAAGCGTCGCCAAGTCGGTCGATACGGTCAAACCGGAAACCAAACAGCGGCTGAACAGCCGCTTGAAACGCAGCATCGCGGACGACGCGCAGCGGTCCGGTCCCGGGCGAAGCGGTGAGAGACCTTGGCCTCTGACCTTGCGCCGTCGCCGGAATGGCGGACCGCTGCTTGTTTGGCCGCCCTGGTCCCTCGATAAGCCCCTCAAGTGCAGCTAATCTAAACGGATTGCCGGATTTAAACGAGAGCGCGTTTACACCGAATTGGCAGAGGATTTGCAGTGGGCTGCGCAGGCGCAGTCCACGGTTTGCACGGCGGTCGCGCAGTTCTCCCTACGCGCGGACAAACGCAGCGAAACCCGAGCGCCCTGCCCCCTGTAGCACCGAATCATTCTGCGGCGTATGAATTCGCGCGCACAGCACGTCGCGATAGTGACGCTCGAGCGCATTGTCGCGACTCAGACCGGGATTGCCGCTCGCTTCGACGGCCAGTTGCACCGCCTCAATGGCCTGGTTAGTCACCGTGTATTTGACGAGCGGCGCTTCGTCGAGTGTCACGCGCTCGGTGTGCGCGCTTGCATCGAGCAGCACGCGATTGCTGAACAGCAGCGCGTCGATGCGGCCGAGCGTCTGCTGAAACGCGGGCAGGCTTGCGAGCGGCGCGCCGAGATTGCCGGGTGTGCGTTCAGCGGCCCATTGCGCGAACCAGTCGCGCGCCGCCCGTGCGACGCTGTCATACACCGCCGACAACAGCACGCTCATCCACGCGAAGCCGAGTGCATCGAGTCCCGCACCCGGCTCGCCGGGCGGATGGACGTCAACCGCGTGAGCAGCTGGCACAAACACGTTGTCGAACACGAGCTCGTGACTGCCCGTGGCGCGCATGCCGAGATGATTCCACTCGCTGCCGACTCGCACGCCCGGAGTGTCCCGATGCACCAGCCACACGCCGACGCGCGGCGGCGTCTCGTCGCTGCGCGCCCAAACCGCAAGCCACGTGAGACCTGGGCTGCCGGTCGAGTACAGCTTGCTGCCATCAATGATCCAGCCATCGGCGCTGCGCTTCGCGATCGTCGATGGCAAACCACCGCGTGCCGGCGTGCCCAACTCGGGCTCGACGCGCAGCGAGTTGATCAAAGCGCCATCGCGTACCGCTTCACGCGCCACACGTTCACGCAGTTCGACGGGCCAATCCGGGTTGCCCTGCAAGCGATGATGAAACAGGTATTGCATCACCAGCACGAGTGCCGTGGACGGCTCGCCGCGCGCCACTGCGCGCACCACCTTCAAGGCCTGCGGCAAGCTCGCACCCGCGCCGCCAAGCGATGCGGGAACGGTCAACGAGAGCAGATCGAATTCATGCAAGCGCGCCAGATTGGCGTGCGGAAATTCCGCCGTGCGGTCGTAGTGAGCCGCACCGGCAGCGAACTCGCTCGTGAGCCGCGCGAGCAGCGCGTCGAACGCAGCGCTATCGAGCGGTGGATGACGGCGCGTCACCGCGCTTTCGGCAATCGGGGCATTCATGCAAGGACTCCGGCAGGCCGCGTCAAGGCAGCGGGAAGCTGCGATCGAAGCTCGTACGCACGTCGAGATGCGCACGAATCACGTTGGCGGCTTCGTAGGTATCGGCGGTGCGCTGCTGCGCGCTGACGACGCTGTCGTCGATCGCAACCGGATGCACCTGGCCGCGCTGATAGACGGTTTTCAGCACATCGGTCGGCAGACCGGTGACTTTCGATTGCATCGCCGCTACTTCGTCGGGATGCGACAGTGCCCAACGCTGGCCAATCGCCACGCGTCGCAGGAAGTCGGCAAGTTGCACACGCTTCTCCGCGATCGCGCGTTCGGTTGCAACCTGATAGCTCAGCCCTTCGGACAGACCGACGCCGTTGGCGATGATGCGATCGTGATCGCGCGCTTCACCGAGTGCCGTGTACGGGTCCCACACCGACCATGCGTCGACGCTGCCCGAAGCAAGCGCCGCTTTCGCATCGGCGGGTGCGAGGAACACGAACGTGACGTCGCTGACCGGCACGTTGGCCTTCTTCAACGCGGCGAGCGCGAGATAGTGGCCGATCGAGCCGCGCGTCGTGGCGATGCGTTTGCCCTTCAGGCTGGCAGCATCGTTCAACGGCGATTGCGCGCCGACGACGATCGCCAGATCCAGCGGATTCGATCGGGTTGCCGCGACCGCACGTACCCGCGCGCCGGCTGCGAGCGCGAACACGAGCGGCGCGTCGCCGAGTCCGCCGACATCCACCGCGCCGGCATTCAGTGCTTCGCCAAGCGGTTGCGCGGCAGGAAAGTTGAACCACTCGATCTTGTACGGCAGGTCTTTGAGTTGTCCGGATGCTTCGAGAATGCCGCGGGTTTGCAAGGACTGGTCGCCGACTTTGAGCACGGGCAGATCCGCTGCATAGGACTGCGTTGCGCAAAGCGTCGCGCACAGTGCGAGCACTGCCGCGCCGAGTGGTTTGAGCAACGCGCTTTGCAATACGGATGAGGCGGAGAACTTAGAACTAGAAGTCGTCATGGCGGCGATTACGTCGTGGCATTCAGATAATGTGCTATCGACGATAAGGCACGCATCTGTATAAGACAAACGCATTATTCTGCTAAGCAAATATGCGAATTTTCTTGCCCGGCGAGGCGTGCGCGCACATCGATACAGGTATCATCGAACGCACGAATCTTGCGCCTCGTGGCGCACTCATCAAGTCACCGCTCATCATGAAGATCGACGAAATCGACGCCTACGTCACCGTCATTCGCTGTCAGTCATTGCAACAGGCAGCGCTCTCACTCGGCCTCACGCAACCGGCGATCACGCGCCGCCTGCAGAATTTCGAAGAGGCGCTCGGCGTCGAATTGCTCGACCGTAATACACGTCCGCTCAAGGCGACGGCAACGGGCCGCATCGTCTACGAACAATGCCGCGTGATCCAGCGCGAACTCGATGTGCTGCGCGAGATCGTCGCCACCGACACGCCGCCGGTGGGCACGCTGCGCCTCGGCGTCGCGCAGACCATTGCCGATATCGCGCTGACCGATGCGATGCGCGGCCTCAAGTCGGCCTATCCGGACCTGCAGGCGCGTGCGTCGACCGGTTGGGGCAGCCAGCTTCTGCAACGTGTCGAACAGGGCGAACTCGACGCCGCCGCGATGCTGCTGCCCAGCAACAAGACCTTCGACGAGATCTTGTCGGCGCGCTCGCTTGGCCGCATCAAACTGGCGGTGGTCGCGCAGAAAGGCATGTTGAAAAAACGCACGCACACGCTGGCGGAATGCCAGTCGATCGGGTGGGTGTTGAATCCGGATGGATGCGGCTTTCGCGATGGCCTGCAACGCACGCTGACGGGTCTCGGGCTCGCGCTCAAGCTCAATCTGGAAACGCTCGGCACCGAACTGCAATTGCAACTGGTCGCCGACGGCAACGGTCTCGGCCTCGTTCCTTTACCGCTGCTGCACGCCAGCGCTCACGCGGACGCACTCGACATCGTGTCGATCAGCGACTTCAAACCGCTCATCGATATCTGGCTCGTGCATCCGCGCGTGCTGGGTAAATTGCAACAGCCGGTCGAGCGCTTCGGCGCGGCGATCGAGCAGCAATTCAAGGAGGCGCGAGCGCAGCGCGCGGCTTGAGCCACGCGCCGCTTGCTCATCAGATCACGCGAAAACCGTGCGTACCGTCGCGCCCAAGCTGAGCGACGAGGCCGTACTCCCACTCCAGATACGCGTTCATCGCTTCGCGCGCGTTATCGGTTCCCTCATACGGACGACGATAGCGATCGATGCGCGGCGACGCCAGCCGCGTCTCACCGCTCTCCACGGCGAAGCCCGCTTCGACCCACGCATTCGTGCCGCCGGCCAGCACCTGCACCGGCTTGCCCGTCAGCGCCGCCAACTCAGGTGCGGCAAAGCGCGCAAGCAGACTGCTGCCGCAGGTCACCACATAACGCTGCGCATCCGGCAGCTTGCGTAACGCTTCGTCGAGTTGGCCACGAATCGCGAACCATGCGCCGGGAATATGGCGCTTCGCATAGTTCGCGCTGGTCGTGAAATCCAGCACGACAGTGCCCGGCGATTGCAGCAACGTCACCAGTCCGGCCGGTGTGATCTCTTCGGCAACGGGCGGCGTGGGCGCAAAGCGCGCAGCGGGCGCGGCGCCCTTTTCGCTGAAGTCCGCGTTGCCCAAGCCGTCCACCACATACACCTCGACGTTCATCTGCGCGAGCCACGACGCGCTCATGTTCGCGCGCACGCCGTCGTTGTCGGCGAGGATCACGCGCGCGCCGCGCACCGGCGCGAACATATCGGTCTCCTGCACGAGTTGACCGCCCGGCGCATTGCGAAAACCGGGCACGTGGCCCGCTTCGTATTCTTCCGGCGTACGCACGTCGAAACGATAAACGGTGCGCACCGCTTCATCGGCCCAGCGACGCGCTTCGTCGCGCGAAGTGCGGCCTACCTTGGCGCGATCCGCTACCCCGCGCGCAGAATCGGCGGCGGCGAGGCGAAGCGTGTCGTCGGCAATCGGCTCGAAGCGCCGCGAGCTGCCGTGCGCGAGCGCCTGACCAGCAAGCGTCCAGCCGATGGTGCCATTACGCAGCGCCGCGACCGGATTCGGCACGCCCGCATTGATCAATGATTGCGCACCGATGATGCTGCGCGTGCGCCCCGCGCAATTGACGATGATCCGCGTGGCGGGATTCGGCGCGAGCTGCCGCGCACGCAACACCAGTTCCGCGCCCGGCACGCTGATGCTGCCGGGAATATTCATAGTCTGGTATTCGTCGAAACGGCGTGCGTCGAGCACCACCACATCGGCTTCATGATCGAGCAACGCCAGCACCTGCGGCGCGCCGAGGGACGGCGTATGGCGCTCGCTTTCGACCAGTTCGCCGAATGCCTTGCTCGGCACGTTGACGTCCTGGAACAGCTCGCCGCCCGCCTCGCGCCAGCCTTGCAAACCGCCATCGAGCAGCGCGACATTCGTATAGCCCAGCTCGCTCAAGCGGCGTGCGGCGCGTTCAGCAAGCCCTTCGCCATCGTCGAATACGACGATCGGCACGTCGCGGCGCGGCAAGCGCACCGGCGCTTCCAGTTCGAGCCGCGAGAGCGGCAGGTTGGCCGCGAACAGCGGATGACTGCGTGCGTGCGGATCCTCCTCACGCACGTCGACGAGCGCGATTTCCTCGCGCTCGAGCAGTGCGCGGCGCACGTCTTTGAATGATCGGATACGGAATTCTGTAGCGAAACTCATGAGATCAGGGACTCCTTCGAAACATTCCAGATATTCGGCAACACATCGTTCGAGTAGCCGGAGATAAAGGTTTTTCGGCCTCCGCCGGCCGGATAGACGGAACGCGTCACCGCGCCAATATTTCCACCGTACACGTGAATGCTGATCGACGTACGATCGTCAAAAGCATTACTCACACGATGGATATCGCCGATGCGTGGCGAGACGGCATCCACCGCGCCGGCATCGAGGCGCTTTGCCGCCCCCTCTTCTTCCAGCGCGCCGTTTGGCGTGATGCGATACCCCTGAGCAATTTCCGCACCACGCAACACACCGATCAAACCCCATACGGTGTGGTCATGAACCGGCGTCGACTGGCCCGGTCCCCATACAAAACTTACGATTGAAAAACGCTGCTGCGAATCCGCGTGCAACAGGAATTGTTGATAGCGCTCGGGGTCGGGCTGCGCGAAGGCGTCGGGCAACCAGTCGTCGTGGGCGATCAGCTCGCGCAGCGCGGCGCCGCCCGCTTCGAGCAGATGCGCTTCGGGCGCGCGTTCGTCGACGAGCGACGCAATCCGTCCGACGAACGCGCGCAACCGGTCCGGTCTCAAAGCTTGAGTCATCGAATGTTCAGAATGTGGGTTGACTTGAATTTGTCACGCACCGCGGGCGAGCGCGGCGTTGAAGGTGTCGGTCCATAACGGTGCGACGTCGACATGCCGGTCGATGACCGCGGCACGCGCAAACGTATCGGCAACCTGCTGCTCGCTGGCGATGTCCGCCGCCGTGACGCCGGTCACGCGACGCGCCTGGCTCTGGTTGCGATACAAGGAACGGATCGCCTCCTCGGGCACCCGCAACTCCGTGGACAACACCTTCGCGTAGGCGTCCTGATGCTGGCCGAACCACGTGCAGGCGCGTTGCAGCCGCACCAGCAGATCCGCGGACGCGGCCCGCCGTTGCGGATCGGCAAGTACCGACGGATGACCGTAGTACAGGTAATTGCCGGACAAATAGCCGTTGGCGTTTTTCAGCACACGCGCACCCGTTTGAGAGATCGCAAGCGGCACGTTGTAGCCGTAGATCGCCCAGGCATCGAGCGAACCGGCGTTGAAAGCGGCAAAACCGTCTCGCGGCGCTAGCGAAGTGGCCTGAATATCGCTGAACGACAGCCCCGCCTCTTCGAGCATACGCAGCAGGTAGTAATGCGTCGTAGTGGCGCGCAGATAGCCGACGCGTTTGCCCTTCAGATCGGCGATCGAGCGGATCGTCGAGCCCTTCGGGACCAGCACCACCTGATTGTTAACGTCGTCCTTGTAGACGGCGATCACGCGCACCTGAGCGTTCTGCAGCCGCGCGAAGATCGGTGGGATTTCGCTGCCGGAGGCGATATCGAGCGAGCCGCCGTTCATCGCCTCGACCATCGCGTTGCCGGACTGGAATTCGGACCAGTCGATGGTGTAGGGCGTATCCGCGAGGCCTGCGGTTTTCAGCAGCGTAGCGTCGCCGCCTTTGTAGGTTGCAACACGCAAACGGACTTTGCTGAGGTCGACAGACGGATCGGTTTTCTCGCTTGCTGCCGACGTGGCTGCTGCGGCTGAAGTCGAAATCAAGCCTGTGCCTGCTGCGCTGAGTAGCGTGGCTGACAGCGAGGCTGACAGCGCAACCGGCAGCGCGGACACGAGCCGGCGGCGCCGGAGCGAAACCGGCGAATCGAAACGTTGGGTCATCTTATGGGGTGCTCAGGTAAGGACGTCAGGCTCGGCTTCGACCAGCCCTTCCAGCAGGCTCTGGAACGCAAACAGCGCACCACCCGGGCGGCCGACCTGCTCGTGCGTGAGCGTGGCGACGTCGTGCGGGATGGCTTGCGGCGTGCCCGCGGCTTCGGCGAGCAATTGCGCATGGCAGGCGTTATCGAGCGCGACATACCACCAGGCCGCCGCCTCGACGCTCGGACCCGCTGTGAGGATGCCGTGATTCTTCAGGATCACCGCCTTGCGTTCGCCCAGCGCCGCGGCGATGCGCGCACCTTCATCGGTATCGAGCACCACGCCGCGAAAGTCGTCGAACAAGGCGTGGTCCTGATAGAACGCGCACGAGTCCTGCGTCAACGGATCGAGCGTGCGGCCGAGCGTCGACCATGCCTTGCCGTAGAGCGAATGCGTGTGTGCAGCGGCGATTACATCCGGACGCGCCTCGTGAATCGCCGCGTGAATCGCGAAGGCCGCCTGATTCACCGGCCCCTCGCCGATCACGATCTCCCCTTCTGCATTCACCAGCAGCAGGTCCGATACGCGGATGCGGCTGAAGTGCTTGCCGAACGGATTGACCCAGAAGTGATCGGGCCACTCCGGATCGCGCGCGGTGATATGGCCGGCGAGACCCTGATCGAAACCGTAGCGGGCGAATAGACGAAACGCCACCGCGAGCCGTTCCTGCCGATAGCGCCGTTCGGCCGCGATGCTGGCGCGCGGCGGGACGTCGTCGAACCAGAATTTGCGCAGCGGTGTGTGACGCTGGAGTGGCGGTATATCTGCGGTGGTTTGCAGCGTGGGGGCGCTTTGCGGCTCCGGGGTGCCTTGCGGCGCGTGGGCACCTTGTGGCGCTGCGATGTCTTGCAACGCGCGGGTACTTTGCGGCGCCGGCGTGTCTTGCAGTGCGCCGGTACTTTGCGACTCCGGGGTGTTTTGCAACGCGGCGGACAGATCGGTCATCGTGACTCCGTTCAGGCGGCCACGCGCTCGACGCGCGCGATCCGTTCGCGAGTGGCCGGAATCAGTTCACGGCCGTAGTCGATGGCGTCTTCGAGCGGATCGAAGCCGCGCACGAGGAAGGTCGACACGCCGAGCGCGTAATACTCCGCGAGCGTTTCGGCGACCTGTTCCGGCGTGCCGACCAGCGCGGTCGAATTCGAGCGGCCGCCGATTTCCTTGGCGACGCCGGTCCACAGACGTTCATCGACGCGATCCGACTCACCCGATGCCGCGAGCAGCCGCCGCGCGCCTTCACTTTGCGCCGGGCCGCCGACGCCGAGTCCTTGCGCCGCGCGCAGCCGCCGGGTTTCTTCGAGGATATGCTCCGCGCGTTCCCACGCGGCTGCTTCAGTAGCCGCGAGGATAGGCCGGAACGACACGGAAAAGCGCACGTTACGGCCGTGTTTAGCGGCTTCGGCACGCACGCGGGTGACCTGTTCGCGCACTTGCGCCTTCGATTCGCCCCACAGCGCGTAAACGTCCGCATGACGTCCGGCGATTTCGAGCGCGGGCGCCGACGCGCCGCCGAAATACACGGGGATATGCGGTTGCTGCACCGGCTTCACTTCGGAGAAACCTTGTTCGAAACGATAGTACTTACCGTTGTGATCGAAGGGTTTCGCTTCGGTCCAGATGCGACGCAGGATGTGCAGGTATTCGTCGGTGCGGGCGTAGCGTTCGTCATGCGACAGGTAATCGCCGTCGCGGCGTTGTTCGGCGTCATCGCCACCGGAGATGATGTGGACGGCGAGACGGCCGCCGGAATAGTGATCGAGGGTGGCCAGTTGACGCGCGGCGAGCGTGGGCGAGACGAAGCCCGGGCGATGGGCGAGCATGAAATGCACTTTGCTCGTGACGCTGGCCGCGTGGGCGACGGTGAGGAGCGCATCGGGGCTCGTCGAATGATGCGGCACAAGGATGCGGTCGAAGCCTGCGGCTTCGTGAGCGCGGGCGAATTGCTCCACGTAGTCGATGTCGATGGTGGGCCCTTGCGGGGCGTGGGTCTCGGACACCTTGCGGGTCTGGATCATGCCGATGAATTCGATGGACACGGTGGTGTCTCCCAAGGGTGGTTTTTTGCCCGGCGGGGCGGTGGCTTTCTTGAATGGGTGTGGTGCTCTGTTCGAGGGGATTAAGGTAGCAGCGCTACATGCGGTTGTTAAATATTGATCGGACATATCTATATCGGAATTGCATGTAAAAGCGGGGTTGGCTGCGCCGGGTTTATTCTGGTGTGTGCCTGCGGAGGTGGGCTTCTCTTGATTTTGTTGTTTGCGCGGCGCTTTTTGGCCGTGTTCCTGGGGCTTTGGCCTTTCCTTGTTTTGTTAGTGGTCTATTGGCGTTGCCCCTGTGCGGGGCGGCACCTACTTCTCTTTGCCGGCTGCAAAGAGAAGTAGGCAAGAGAAAGCAGCTCAAACCGCTAATGCTATGTGGGCACCGTAGTCTGCTGCGGGTAGTGGTGCGACTGGAATCCGTGTTCTCTCACATTCGGCGTTAGTGACAAAGGACTCATCAGCTCCCACTCCGCACTGCGTGCGTCGCGGACGGGTATGCAGGGGAAACCATGGGCTTCGGTTTTGGTTTGTGGGGCCGTCGGCTTCGCCTCGGCGACGTGCCTCTGCACTCTCCCGGGAAACCCGCCTCAAACGATATGTCGGTGTACTGCAATCACTGTCCCGGTCACGTCACAGTCGCGGCTGCGGCTGCGGCTGCCGTAGGCGGTTCCAGTTGCCGCTCCAATTACAATCGCGGCGGCGGTGCACTGACGAGCCACGGTCGGTGGCGAGACGTGAGCGCCAAAATGTAGCGATCGGTTTTATGAACGGCTCTTCGGCGCGCGCAGCGCCGCCGGAAGTATGACGCCCTTGTCACAAGCCCAAACAGCGGCACGAACACAGATTCCAGTCGCACCACTACCCGGTGCAGACCACGGTGCCCACTTAGCAGGGGCTTCTAGCCGCTTTCTTTTGCCTACTTTTCTTTGCGGCGGCAAAGAAAAGTAGGTGCCCCCCGCACAGGGGGAACGCTAATAGACCACTAACAATGCAAGGAAAGGCCAAAGCCCCAAGAACACTGACAATCAAGCGCCGCAAAAGGCAAAAACCATTAACCCCCTCCCACGAACGTGGACATCCCTGGCCGTTCAGCAGAAAACCAAAACCTTTGCCACAATGCCCCATCGCGCGAAAGCGCCCGAAACATCAAATGAACAGAAAATGATCCCCTTCTCGGTCCTCGACCTATCGCCAGTCATCGCCGGCGCCACCCCCGCGGACGCGTTCAAAAACACTTTGGACCTCGCCCAGCACGCGGAAAACTGGAACTACCGCCGCTTCTGGCTCGCAGAACACCACAACATGACCGGCATCGCCAGCGCAGCCACCGCTGTCGTGATCGGCCACGTCGCCGGTGGGACGAAGAAAATTCGCGTCGGCTCCGGCGGCGTCATGCTGCCCAACCACGCACCGCTCGTCATCGCGGAACAGTTCGGTACCCTCGCCTCGCTCTATCCGGATCGAATCGACCTCGGCCTCGGCCGCGCACCCGGTACCGATCAAAGCACCGCCCGCGCGCTGCGCCGCGATCTGCAAAATAGCGCGGAGTCGTTCCCCGACGACGTCGTCGAGTTGCAACGCTATTTCGCCGACCCCGTGCCGGGTCAGCGGATTCGCGCAGTCCCCGGCGCAGGCCTTCATGTGCCGCTGTGGCTGCTCGGCTCATCGCTGTACAGCGCGCAACTGGCGGCCGCGCTCGGTCTGCCGTTCGCGTTTGCGTCGCACTTCGCGCCCGATCATATGTTCACCGCGCTAAAGGTCTATCGCGAGCAATTCCGTCCGTCGGCGACGCTCGATAAGCCGTACGCCATGGTCGGCGTCAATCTGTTCGCCGCCGATACCAACGAGGAAGCGCGACGTCTCTTCACCTCGCTGCAACAGCAGTTCGTCAACCTGCGGCGCGGCACGCCCGGTCAGTTGCAGCCGCCGGTCGAGCGGATCGAAGCGTCGGAGATGGAGTTGAACGGCGTCGCGCATTCGCTCGCTTGCTCCGTCATCGGCAATAGCGATACGGTTCGCGAAGGACTGCGGTCGATCATCGATCAGACCGGTGCGGATGAATTGATGCTGACCGCGCAAATCTACGATCACAAGGCACGGCTGCGCTCGTTCGAGATCGGCGCGCAAGTGCGTGACGAGTTAGGTGCCGGTAAGTAACAACGCAGGCAAGTAACAAAAAAGGGCGGCGTGTATCAGCACAGGCCACCCTTCTTTTTTCGTCGATTGGCTGGCTGCCCTGAGTACACGAGCATCAGGTTGCCCAGCCGCAATGCTCACCTCGCCCAGTCAGCGCCGCGCGAATTCAAACTCAGCTCCGAACTTCAAATCAAGCTCATACGTTGAGCTCTGACCTCGGCTAAAGCGCTTCAACTCAATCTCAAGCCATAGCTCCGGCTTGGGCCCAAGCTCAAACGCGCGCGGTAACTCACCGATTAGCCGGCACCGCCGCCAACCCATCGAGCAGCGCCTTATGAAACGCCTGTGGGTCCTGCATCTGCGGCGCGTGCCCCAAGTCGGCGAATTCGACGAGCGTCGCGTGCGGAATCGCCTTCGCGGCGGCCTTGCCCAGTTCGGGGTAGTGGCCGATCTTTGCGCGCACGTCAGGCGGCGCCGCATCCTTGCCGATCGCGGTCGTGTCCTTCTGGCCGATCAACAGCAGCGTCGGCATGCTCAGATGGCCCAACTCGTACACCACCGGCTGCGTGCAAATCATGTCGTACAGCAACGCGGAATTCCACGCCACGATCTGTTTGCCGGGGCCACGGTACATCCCCGCCAACATCTGTACCCACGGCTCATAGTCGGCGCGCCACTGGCCGGCGTAATAGGTCGCCTGCTCGTAACGACGAATGCTGTCCGCCGTCGTCTTCAGTTCGCGCTCATACCATTGGTCGACCGATAGCGACGGCACACCCTTCGCCTTCCAGTCCTCGAGGCCAATCGGATTGACCAGCACCAGTTGCTGCGTTTCATGCGGATACATCAGCGCATAGCGGATCGCGAGCATGCCGCCTGTCGAATGGCCGATCACGGTCGCGTCGGTCACGCCGAGCGATTCGAGCAGCGCATGCGTATTGCGCGCCAGTTGCTGAAAGCTGTACTGATAGTGCTCGGGCTTGCTTGATTTACAAAAACCGATCTGATCCGGCGCGATCACCCTGTAGCCGGCGTCGCTCAGACGATGAATGGTCGCGTCCCATGTCGCCGCGCAAAAGTTCTTGCCGTGCAGCAATACGGCCGTGCGGCCGTTCGCGTGCTCCGGCTTGATATCCATGTACGCCATGTGCAGCGCCACGCCTTGCGAGGTGAAGTCGTATTGCTCGACCGGTGCCGGATAGTTGAAGCCCTGCAGCTCGGGGCCGTACGCCGGACCGCTGTTGTCGACGGCCACAGCCGGAGCGGCGCTGGTGGCCGCGGAACCGGGCTGGGCGTGAGAACCACCTGAGCCGGCCGAGCCACCCAAATGCCCCGAACTGGCCGCACTACCCGCAACAGCCCCACTAGCCGGCGTAGCGGAGAAAGCACCAGGTGCAGCGGCTAGCACGCAGGCGCTCAAGATGGCGAACAAAGACTGGCGGCGAAAATTCATCGATCGTTTTCTTGCAAAGGGAAATCGGCGGGAAGCAGGCAGGCTCAGGGCGCTGGAAAGCAACGCCCACACCCCGTTCAAAGCGGACGATTCTACGACGCGCCGCCGGACTCTGCTGCCGCGCGGGCACACTCATGGCGGCGCCGGCCGGTGTGGCACGCATATTGCGGCGAGTCGCCTTACGCCCTATGTGTCGTGGCGCACGGATGCGTCCCGCGCAAGGGTTGATCGTTTGCAATGCGGCCGCGCGAGTTGCATCCGCACAATTCAGACTATTCGCCGGCGGCAATTCGGTGCTAGAACTAGCAGACGGGCCCGCGAAGACGAAAGCCGCCTGGCAGCACGAATCAATAACGCAGAGCGAGATAACAAGACCACCCGGGGCATACCAATCAGCAACTATCTTGCAAGGGACCGGAGTAAGCGCTGTGAGGCTGGAGTAAGTGCCAGGCATGGGATCGGAGTTCGCGCCATGGGGCAGGAATAAGCGCTAAAGCGCTACCTCCTGCGGACATGCGAATTCTGGTCGACAGCCAAAGCGCTCACGCCTGCACACACGCCAAGCCGGTCAAAAAAGGAGACAGACATGGAAACTCCGGCACGGCTGGCCGATCTGCAACGCACCACCCTCGCCATCGTCCTCGCGGGCGGACGGGGCACGCGGCTCGGGCCGCTCACGAACAAGCGCGTCAAACCAGCGGTGCACTTCGGCGGCAAATACCGGATCATCGACTTCGCGCTCTCCAATTGCCTGAACTCCGGCATCCGCCGCATCGCGGTGGTCACGCAATACAAGGCGCACTCGTTATTGCGCCACCTGCAGCGCGGCTGGGGCTTCCTGCGCGGCGAATTCGGCGAATTCATCGATCTCTGGCCGGCGCAGCAGCGGGTGGAAGGCGCCCACTGGTACCGCGGCACGGCGGATGCCGTGTTCCAGAATCTCGACATCATCCGCTCGATCCGGCCGAAGTACGTGGTGGTGCTGGCGGGCGATCACATCTACAAGATGGATTACACGCGCATGATTGCGGATCATGCGGAAAGCGGCGCCGATTGCACGGTCGGCTGCATCGAGGTGCCGCGCATGGAAGCGGTGGCCTTCGGCGTGATGCATGTGGATGAAAACCGCCGCGTGACCGGCTTCGTCGAAAAACCAGCCGATCCGCCCGCCATGCCGGGTCGCCCGGATTCGGCGCTCGCCAGCATGGGCATCTACGTGTTCAGCGCCGATTACCTGTATTCGCTGCTCGAAGAGAACATCTCGAGCGTCGACACCGACCACGACTTCGGCAAGGACATCCTGCCGCGCGTGGTCACGCAAGGCACGGCAATCGCGCATCCGTTCAGCATGTCGTGCGTGTCGTCGGACCCGAGCGTGGAGCCGTACTGGCGCGACGTCGGCACGATCGACGCCTACTGGGCAGCAAACCTCGATCTCGCCTCCACCATCCCGACGCTCGACCTGTACGATCGCAACTGGCCAATCTGGACGTATCAGGAACAGTTGCCGCCCGCCAAGTTCGTACGCGATCTGAAAGGTCTGCAAGGCACCGGCAACAACCTGATCGTGTGCGGCGGCTGCGTGATCTCGGGTTCGCAGATTTCGCGTTCGGTGTTGTCGTCGAACGTCAAAGTGAGTTCGTTCTGTAATATCAATGAGGCAGTCTTGTTGCCGCAGGTCACCGTCGGCGCGAGCTGCCGGCTGCAGAAAGTGGTGATTGACCGCGGCTGCACCATTCCGGACGGCACGGTGATCGGTGAAGATCCGGCGGCCGACGCCGAACGCTTCTATCGCACCGACGACGGCGTCGTGCTGGTCACGCCCGACGCACTGCGGCAGAAGGGGACGTAATCGTCGCCGGGGCGGCAAAAAGAACGGGCTGGCAAAGAGCCGGCCGCCCGTCTTGCCGCCCGCGCAAACTGCCGCGGACCCGCCGCAAACCCGCACTAACAGGAACGAGACCGAGCCTATGACGATTCGCGCCCTGCACGTCGCAAGCGAGCTGTATCCCCTCCTCAAAACGGGCGGTCTCGCCGACGTCGCGGGCGCGTTGCCGCCCGCGCTGATCGAGCGCGGCGCCGACGTGCGGGTGCTGCTGCCCGGCTTTCCGGCGGTGGTCGCCGGCTTGGCGGACTTGCGGCCGGTGGCGCAGTTGGGCCGCCGCTTCGACTCGCCGGGCGTCACGCTCGAACAGGGCACGCTGCCGTCGAACGGCCTGATCGTCTACGTGATCCGCGCCGGCTCGCTGTACGACCGGCCCGGCAACCCCTATCTGAACGACGAACACGTACCGTACGGCGACAACGCGCAACGTTTCGCCCTGCTCGGCTGGGTGGCGGCCCAACTGGCGCAGCATCTCGACCCGGCATGGGCGCCGCAGATCGTCCACGCGCACGACTGGCACGCCGGACTCGCGCCCGCCTATCTGAAGGCGGCTGAACGACAGCACGGCCGCTCGTTCGCGCGCAGCGTCTTCACGGTGCACAACCTCGCGTATCAGGGCGTTTTTCCGGCGCATCAGTTCGGCCAGCTCGCGCTGCCGGAAGACTTCTTCAATATGCGCGGCGTCGAATTCTATGGGCAGTTGTCGTTTCTCAAGGCCGGCCTCTATTACAGCGACCGCATCACCACCGTCAGCCCGACCTACGCCCGCGAAATCCAGACCCTGGCCCAAGGCGGCGGGCTCGACGGCTTGTTGCGCCATCGCTCGCACGATCTGAGCGGCATACTGAACGGCGTCGACTACTCGGTGTGGAATCCCGCCACCGACGCGCTGCTCGAAGATCACTACACGGACACCCGTCTGGCCGGCAAACTGGCCTGCAAGGAGGCGCTGCAAAAGCGCTTCGGCCTCGCGCAGAAAAGCGATGCATTGCTGTTCGGCGTGGTGAGCCGGCTGACCGAACAGAAAGGGCTTGACCTGCTGCTCGAGGCGGTGCCGGAAATTGTCAAACGCGGCGGCCAGCTGGTGGTGTTCGGCACCGGCGACCCGGCGCTCGAAAACGGTTTGAAACACGCCGCGCATGCGCATCCGGAATCGGTGGCGGTCGAACTGGGTTTTGACGAAACACTCGCGCATACGATCGTAGCGGGCAGCGACGTGATCGCCGTGCCGTCGCGCTTCGAGCCTTGCGGGCTCACGCAGCTGTATGCGCTGGCTTATGGGTCGCTGCCGCTCGTGCATTGCGTCGGCGGCCTCGCGGACACCGTTGTGGACGCGTCGCTCGAAAATCTCGCCGAGGACCTCGCTACAGGCTTCGTATTCGAACGATTCGAGCCGAAGGGCATTGCGGCGGCGATCCGCCGCGCGTTTGCGCTCTACGACCGCCGCACCGAATGGAAAGCCACGCAACGCCGCGCGATGCATCAGGATTTCGGCTGGGGCGCTTCGGCCGAGCGTTATCTGGCCTTGTATCGCGAACTATCCTGATGGTTCGACGCAACAACACGGGGACGGATCGACTCGCGCGTGACAAACTCATGTATTGTTTCCTGACTATGCAGATCGCGCATTTTTCTTGCACCATCTGAAACACAGTCACGAAATACAGTCACGCCGCTTCAGGCGCCCGGTCAAAGCCGGTTCGTTACCGCGGCCATCCTTCCGTTCTCATTGATCGCGCACCAAGCTGGCGCGGGCCACACCATGACGAAAAACGTTCTGAGCATCCAGTCACATGTCGTCTTCGGGCACGCCGGCAATAGCGCGGCCGAATTCCCGATGCGGCGGCTCGGCGTCAATGTCTGGCCGCTCAATACCGTGCAGTTCTCGAACCACACGCAATACGGTCATTGGACCGGCGGTGCGATCGAGGCCTCGCAGATGGAAGAGCTCGTCGAAGGGATCGGTGCGATCGGCATGCTGCCGCGCTGCGACGCCGTGCTGTCCGGCTATCTGGGCACGCCCGAGCAGGCGCAAGCGGTGCTGGAGATCGTCAAGGCCGTGAAGGCCGCCAATCCGCGCGCCTGGTACTTCTGCGATCCGGTGATGGGCGCCGCGAGCGGCTGCAAGGTCGAACCGGGCATCCAGGAATTTCTCGTGCGCACCATGCCTGAAGTAGCCGATGCGATGGCGCCGAACCACACTGAGTTGCAGCGCCTCGTGGGCCGCGAGATCGAGACGCTCGAAGAAGCCGTGACCGCGTGCCGCGAGGTCATCGCCCGCGGGCCGAAGCTCATGCTGGTCAAACACCTGCTCGATCGCAACAGTCCTGCCGACCGTTTCAACATGCTGGTCGTCACCGAGCGCGAGGCCTGGATGGGCCAGCGTCCGCTCTACCCGTTCGCGCGGCAGCCGGTGGGCGTCGGCGATCTGACGAGCGCGGTGTTCGTCGCGCGCACGCTGCTGGGCGATTCGATCCGCTCGGCCTTCGAGCACACGCTGGCCGCCGTGAACGGCGTCGTGAAAACGACATGGCAGGCCGGGCGCTACGAGCTGGAACTGGTGGCGGCGCAAAACGAAATCGCGCAACCGCGTGAATGGTTCGACGCGTGGGTGGCGGAAACGGCTTAGGTCCTATAATGCGTGCCGAGCAGGCGTGGGCCGGCAGCCACCCGCGCCGCAATTTTCAGGCATCTAGCATTCAGCACACGAGGCATCGATGGACGGTTATATCCGCAGCGAGCGGGAAGAATTTTTTGAGCAGTTGTGCATCAGTGTCGACGCGGACGAAGCACACGAACAGGAAGCAATCGAGTACTTCGAGAACCAGTTCGACCAGGCCGACTTCGATCCCGCACAGTGGCTCGACATCGCGCTGTTCTATTCGCCGGCGGTGGCGCGCGGCATCGTCGAAATGGTGACAGCCGACGACAAGGCGCGCAGCAACATCGCCGAAATCATCGCCGACAACCTCGACATCTCGTACGGCGAGGACGAGTGCCAGCAGTTCGCCGAGACCATCGAATTCGCGCTGAACAACGGCGTGCCGGTGGACATCGACCTAGTGCTCGACGGCTGCCAGCGCGCCATCGACGATCTCGACACCTGGGCCGACGACGAAACCAAGGCGCCCCTCCTGCGTCTGCGTGAAGAGTTGCTGCGCCAGCAAGGCGAGCAGTGAGGACGTAGTTTCAGACCGGCGCGCTCGCGCCGGTTTCTCGAGCATCATCCGCAAGCCGTAACCAACCAGCATCCCCCGTTTACCCGCCCGCGCATCGGCCCGTGCTTCTTAAGCATATGCCGCAATCCGCACCCGCACAACGCCGCTGACAGGCCGCCAGCCCAAGCGCTGTGCGGGCTATGCCGAAATGCTCATTCAAAGCGCCGCGAACTGCCAAGACTGTCGCAAATTGGCTTTCTATATTCGCGCCAGATTGACCGGCATGTGAACGCCATTGCGCGCGCCACCCAAGGGTTCTTCCTACCGGGCGTATTCCAGCATTGTTAATGGTGACCGATCGTCCGTACTCTTGATGACGCGCGCCATGTGAAGTCGAACCCATGCTTGCGCGTCGATCCAGCGTTACCGCCTTACCGTTTTCACACCTGAAACTGTCGATGGAGAGAAAGACCATGAGTCTTCGCAACACGCTGAAACCGCTTGCACTGTTCGTTGGCGCTGCCTTCGCGATCGCGCCGCTGGCCAGTTTCGCCGACGACCTGCCGGTGAAGATCGGCTTCGCCGCGCCGCTGACAGGCGCCAACGCGGGCTACGGGAAGGATCTGGAGAACGGTGTCCGGCTTGCCATCGAGGAAGCCAACGCCCAGAAGATCAAGATCGGCGACAAGGTCGCGCAATTCCAGCTCGTCTCCGAAGATGACCAGGCCGACCCGCGCATCGGCGTGCAGGCCGCGCAGAAGCTCGTCGACGCGGGGGTCTCGGTAGTCGTGGGCCACTTCAATTCGGGCACGACGATTCCTGCCTCCCAGGTGTACGAGCAGGCCGGCATTCCGGTGATCGACCCGGCCGCCACCAACCCGATCATTACCGGGCGCGGCTTCGCGAACACCTTCATGGTGATTTCCACCGATGCACAGAACGCCGGCAACGCGGGCGTCTACGCCGTCGAGGTGACGAAGGCCAAACGCATTGCGATCATCGACGACCGCACCGCGTTCGGCCAGGGCGAGGCCGACGAGTTCGAGAAGGCGGTGAAAGCGCACGGCGGCACCATCGTGACGCGCGAATACACCGACAATCACGCGGTGGACTTCAGCACGCAGATCACCAAGATCAAGGCGACCAATGCCGATCTGATTTTCTTCGGCGGCCTGGATACGCAGGCGGCGGGCTTCGCGAAGCGGATGAAGCAACTGGGGATGAACGCACAGCTAGTGGGCGGCGGCGGCGTGATGGATCAGGACTTCATCAAGCTCGCCGGCGACTCGTCCGAAGGTGCGATGGCCTGGGAATACGGCAGACCGTTGGCCCAGTTGCCGGGCGGCAAAGACTTCTCCGCGAAGTTCAAGAAGCGCTTTGGGGTGGATATCCTGTCGTACGCACCGTTTGGGTATGACGGAGCATGGGCCGCGATCAAGGCGATGCAGCAGGCAAAATCCAGCTCGCCGGCGGTCTACCGGCCGGTGCTCAAGGCACTCGATTACGACGGCGTGACCGGCAAGATTTCGTTCGATAGCACCGGGGCATTGAAAAGCGGCGCTTCCACGCTGTATCAGGTCAAGAGTGGGGCCTGGGTGCCTATCGTGACGAAGAGCGGAAGTTAAGCCAAGCGTCTCTTTTTGCCCGTGACGGCGTTGTTGTTCATGCGGCAGTGGCGGTAGTTCTTTACCGCCGCTGCCGTGAGCACTGCCGATGCCGTACCTGGCTACCTGATGGCCTTCAATACCACCTCGGCGTCGAGATCCCGTTCGATCCGGATCAGATCATCCTTCACGCCGGCAAAGTCATCGGCAGAGCACATCTGATGGCCGAACGCGGCGCGCAGGTGTCGCCTGACCTGCAAGACCCGCGCGGCAGGATCGAACACGTAGCGAGAAGAAAACTCGAGGAAACGATCCTTCACCGTGGCGTCCGGCGGCACATCCGTCACGTGGGCGAAGCTCGGCAATGTCATTGCCAGCGTTTCATCGAATTCCCCGCCGATGCACGCCCAGGGCTGCGTCCTCGAAGGCTCTGCCAGCCACGCCTGGACCTGCCCGGCCATTCCGCCGGATAAGCTCGTCAGGGCCGGCACTGCGGTCGTCCCATCGGTCCAGACAAAATGTGGCACCCGTCCCTGCATCGAGGTGGAAAAAGGTCCATCGGTCGAGGTCAGATCGCCCGTGCGCAACTGCGCCGTGCCATGCAAACCCGTCAGCAATAGACGGTTCGCCGCAATCTGTTGCGTGCGCTGCCGCGTTGCCCGTCGAAACATATTGCGTTCGAGCTCGGCGGTATAGCCGGCATCTTCCACGCGATAGGCGTAGTTCGCCGCCCCGCTCTCATCGACGTCGATCTGCAGGCGCGCCGTGCGCTCGCGCAACTGGGTAGCCGGCGTGCGCGCCAGCACGCCCCCGTCGACCAGCAACACGGGCCGGTCCATCACGCTCGGCGGCAAATAACCAAAACTCATGCCGCCTGCCGTGGTGTCGGCATATAGCGATAGATCAGGAATCCAGACAATTGCATGATTGATCGCGCTCTCTCCGTAGCCGGGCACCGCCGGCAAACTGTAGTACGGCCCGAGATTGAGCAGCACAGCTTCGCTGCGGATGCCGACCGCGGCGAGAAGCGCGCTGTACAACGCAACGTGGTCCTTGCAGTCGCCATAGCGGTTGTGCAGGATGTCGATCGCCTTATGCGGGATCGCCGCCGTCTCGCCGAGAAACAGCGCCACGTAGCGAATATTCAGGCGCATCCAGTCATACAGGATCTGCGCTTTCGCACGCGGGTCGCTCGCTTCCGCTGTCAGGCTCCGCGCGAGTTGAACGATGGCCGGGTCGCTCATCGTCGCGTCGGCCGCAGGGCCGCGATAACGCGCGGCGAAATTCGCGAAGTCCGGCACAGTCGACACCATCAGCCGGTCGCCCCAATTCGCATAGCCCACCGCGCCCGCTTCGAGCGGCGCATACGGGCCGTGCTGGTAATCGAACTCGTAGCGGGTACGGCCGTTTGCGGTGACCGGCGGCAGCGCGACGTAGCCGCGCGCATCGGCGTAAAGCGGCACGTCGGCGGGCAGGTCGAAGATCAGACGCTGCATCTCGACAGGCTCGCGCGTCGGTTCGACCAGGTACGCGAACGTGCCGGCTTGCAGGGGCTTCGTGCGCGTCTTGCGAAACGCCAGATGCACGCGCGAACCGGGCTCGACGCCCGGGAAGATCACCGTGCGCAACACGCCGTCTTCGAAACTCGGTGCGCCCGCTGAGCGCGGTTCCTGCACGTCACGGATCGCTTCAGGCCCGACCGGATGCGCGACGCCGTTCGGGTCGATCGTTTCCGTGGCCAACAGTTGCACCCGCTCGATGTCCTTGTTGAACCACACATAGCGTTGCGCGATATCGTCGACGCCGCTCGTCGTGTTGGCCCGCAGGACCGTGTCGTCATGTTCTTCGACGGAGCCGTCTTTCTGGATTACGAAGAGGTGGACGTCGCGCTCCGTCGTCGAGGGGGAGAGGTCATCGTTTAGGGTGCTGGAGGTGCTCGAAGAAACACTCACCTCAGCCTGCGCGACAGTTGCACACGCAACCAGCGCCAACGCGGCGATCAACTCCACGAACACGAACCACCGCGTCATGCGCGACGCGCCCTGCCCCGCGCGCGCCACGCACGCGGACTCGACGCAAACTCCGCACGAAACGCGTGATTGAAATTCGACAGGTCGTTGAAGCCGCAATCGAGCGCAATATCGACGACCTTCGCGCTGTCGTCGTGAAGGCGCAGCGCCGCCGCTCGCAAGCGCGCGCGCAGCACATATTGATGCGGCGTCACGCCGGTCACACGCCGGAACGTGCGCAGGAAGTAGAACTCACTCAGACCCGCCGCGGTAGCGAGGCTCGTCAGCGTATGCGCGGCGCCTGGCGTGTCGTCGATCAGGCGCACCGTCTGCGCCACACGCGACCAGGCTGCGGCGCTTGCGGGCGCTTCCGCATGCTTCAATGCACCCGCCGCCTTGAGCGTCGAGACGGCCACTTCGACTGCTAGTTCGTCCCACACCGCGCCGCCCGTATCCAGCGCGCCGGCACAGGCGCGCGCGATCAACGGCGACAACGCGGGCAGCGACGGAATACGCGCGCGCCTGAACTTGAGATCACCGCTTGCGATGCCCGCATCCGCGGCAAGCCGCTCGAAGTACGCCGGCGCATAGCGGAAGGCAATGCAGCGATCACCGGGCGCATGCCGATGGCCGCATTCAAAGCAGTCACCCGTATTGCCGAGCAACAGCGCGCCGGGGGTCAGCAACGCGCGTCCCGTCGCGGTCCGGTAGCCGAACGAACCGGCCACCACCATCGCGATGCACACGCCCGCGTGCCGCTCCTCGAACGGTTGGTCGTGTGGGCCGAAGGTGCAGAGGATGTCCGCGACATCCCAGCTCGCGCCCTGGGCCAGCGGACGCGCGTTCGTGCTGCCACGCGTGCCTTCGCGCGCGCGCTGTTCGAGCGCCTGCTGCAAAGTAACGGCAATTTTCCCCAAGATGCACCTCGGCTGAGTCCGTATCGTCGTTTTAGCACATCGGCGACCGGCGCGGTTCAGCCTGTTACGGCGATGACGCTTTCACTGAACGCCCGAAGGAGCACATACGATGAACATGCTGGACGACACCGTCGATTGCGGCTTTCACGCCGCCTTGAGCGCCCCGGCGCGGGCCGCCGACATCGACGCCACCGACGACCTCTACGGCTGGCTGATCGGCAGTTGGGACATGGACGTGCTGCATTACCGCGTCGACCTCGGCAACGCGCGCCGCCGCGGCGAGATTCATTTTGGCTGGGTACTGGAGGGCCGCGCCGTGCAGGACGTGTGGATCATGCCGCCCCGCCGCGAACATCACGCAGGGCCCACAGCCGCCGACACCATGTACGGCACCACGCTGCGGGTGTGGGACCCGGCGCTGCGTGCCTGGCGCGTGACCTATATGAATCCGCTGACCGGCCAGCGCGATGAACTGATCGGCCGGCGCGTCGGCAATGATCTCGTGCAGATCGGCACGCATGCCAACGGCACGCCGATTCGATGGAATTTCACCGATATCACGAGGGATTCGTTCCGCTGGACCGGCGTTGCACTGGCGCAGGATGGCGTCACGTGGACGCTCGAGGCGGAATTTCACGCGCGACGCAGGCGTTAGGCTGCGGCCGGACGATCAGGAGGTTCAACAAGCCTGCATGCAACAAAGACGCCCAACTGCACAAGCTGCAAGCTTCAATCCCCTCCCCCAATCTGCGCGAGCAAAGCCTGCAAGCGCTCCACATGCCTGAGCAGCAAATGCCGATGCTTTTCGATCTGCTCGAGCCGGCCCGCCAGGTCGGCCTGAATCGGGTCGTCGAGATCGGCGGCGGCGATCACGTCCTCCACTTTCGATCGCATCGACGCAAGCTCCACCGGCGCATGACTCAAATGCCGTTCGAAACGCCGCACGTCCTGTATCGCCAGATCGCGAACCTTGCGGAAGTGGGCCTGACGCCGATGCGCTTCGGCGTCGAGCGTCTCTTCTTCTACGCGCTTGGCCGGCGCGGTCTGGCCGAAAATCGGCTCGGGTGGCCGCAGCACCGTCTTCTTGCGCACCGGATGCGCCGTGCCGCGAAAACGCGCCAGCGGCTGTTCGTTGTCGATCGCTTCGCGTGCATTGGCCGGGATGTCATGCTCGGTATGCGACACGTTCATCCAGCCACCCGGCAAGCCGGTGACCGCCTCGATGCCGCGCACGAACTCCTCGCTGAATTCGCGCTGGCCGGACAGAATCAATTTGAGGTAGCTGGCGGAAAAGGTCATCATGCGCGCGAGACGCGTCGCGGCGCCGACCTCGCGGGTCAGCAGCACCAGGTTCGCTCGCCAGACCGGGAGTAGCAATTCGTCGGAATCTTCCATCGCTGGGTCTTCCATCTTTTTGCCCGATGTACGGATGACGCGCTTGCACACGTCATCGTTCTGAAAGGGTAGCCGCTTCAGCACATGGGGCGCAATGCCCGCGCGCATTCCGCGACTGTCGAGGTACCGAAATGACACGCTACGGCGCGCCGCCGTCCGGGGATAAAACGCCACGAAGCCCGGCGTTTTGAGTTGACCCATGCATTCGGCCAGCGTTCCTTCGCTGCGCGCGCGATGTGTGGCATCCTTTCGAACCGTTGTGGCACGCCACGTGCTGCAGCGTTAGCACCACCACCATGATTTAAGGATTCTGTAATGAAGAAAATTGTCCTCGCCATCGCAGCAACGATCGTCGCCCTGAGCGCCGTCGCTCCCGCTCAAGCTTACGAGCACCACCGCGAATGCCACAAGGTGCGCGTCCACCATCACTGGGAACGTCGCTGCCATTGAGCGTTACACAGCGCCCCATAGCGCGCGCATCGAAAAGCCTCGCCACAAGCGGGGCTTTTTTGTAGCCGCTCCGCTTTGACGAGGCTCCGGTCAGATATTCAGCGAAACCTGCGACGCTCTATACGTTCGGCGCGAACGCCGCAGCATGCAATCACGGACACATGCTGTTACACCTTTGCGGTGTGAGCCGACGCGGTCGCGGCCTCGCGGAATGCGAAGCGCGGCGAACCGCGTGGAAAAGATGAAATGGATACCGCGGACAGCGGCGACGTCGGGCTTTCGCCGTTAAGCCGCTTTGACGCGCTCCAACGCCGTCATCACAAGTTCTTCCAGCAAAGGCTCGATCTTCGCAGCCAGCGCTTCGTCATACGCATACGGCATCTGCTCTTCCATATACGTAATCTGCGACAACTCGAGCTGGACCGCATGCACGCCCTGCGACGGCTGCCCGTACTGCCGGGTGATATACCCGCCCTTGAAGCGCCCGTTGGCGACAGCGGAATATCCGCCATGCCGTCCGACCACAGCGGCCAATTCCTCGCCCAATCCCGCCACCGCACTGGCGCCGTTCGACGTGCCGAAGTTGAAATCCGGCAGACGTCCTTCGAAAAAACGCGGCACGTGCGAGCGAATCGAATGCGCTTCCCACAGCAGCACCTTGCCGTGCCTCGCCTTCAGCTCGGCGAGTTCGCCCGTTAGCGCGTCGTGATAGGGCTTCCAGTAAGCATCGCGCCGACGCGCGACTTCGGAGTCGGTCGGCAGATGGCCGTCGAGGTACAGGGGTTCCTTGTCGAAGGTATCGACCGGCAGCAGGCCGGTGGTGTCCTGCCCCGGATAGAGATTCGCGCCGTCGGGCGGACGGTTCAGGTCGATCACATAACGCGCGTAGGTCGGCGCCAGGATCGATGCGCCCATGCGTTTCGCAAACGCGTAGAGACGGTCGAGATGCCAGTCGCAGTCGTCAGTGCGCTGCGCGACCGGCGTCATCGTTGCGGCGATATCGGCGGGGATTTGCGTGCCCAGATGCGGGATCGAAATCAGCAAGGGCAGGCTTCCCTGATGCAGCGATAGAACCGGCGGAGTAGTAGTAGACGAAGCAGTCATATCAGTCCGGAATCGATGGGATCGATAAAAATCGAAGGCTCAGCGTGTTCAGCCATTCATGCGAGCATTTCGCAACAGCCAAGGGCTGTCAGCAGTTTACTTGAGCAATTCGGCGAGCGCCCCGCGATAACACGCGTAAGCGCCCTCTTCATCACGATGGCGGCGATTGTCCACAACTTTGTCGCCGCCCGCATAGACGTCGCGAATCGGCGTCTCGCCATGTTCGCAGAATACAACGCCCGAGAGCCACGCGTTCGGCGCATGCTCGGCGATGCTCGAATGATCCGGATCGAGCACCAGCCAGTCGGCACGGCGGCCAGCTTGCAATGCACCCACTGCACGGCCGGTGGCATGCGCGCCGCCCTCGAGCGCCGCGTCGAACAGACGATCGGCCACGTGCGTGGCGTGCGCCGATGCCAGCACATTGCGCTGACGGCGTGTCAGGCGCTGGCCGTATTCGAGCAAACGCAATTCCGCCCGCCAGTCGACGCCGATATGGCTATCCGATCCGACCCCGATGCGCCCTTGCGCGTCGAGATACTCTTGCGCCGGAAAAATACCGTCGCCGAGATTCGCTTCGGTAGTCAGACACAAACCCGCGACCGCACCGCTTTTTGCGAGCGCCAGTGTTTCGTTCGCATCGACATGCGTGGCGTGCACGAGGCACCAGCGGCTGTCGACGTCGAAACGATCGAGCAGCCACTGCACCGGCCGCGCACCTTCGGTTTCGACGCAAGCGTCGACTTCGGCGGTTTGCTCGGCGATATGGATGTGAACCGGCGCGCTTCGATCGATGCCCTTCAGCAATGCGTGCAATGAATCGGCCGATACCGCGCGCAGCGAATGCGGCGCAACGCCATAGCGTAAGGCCGCGCTCTCGGGACGCGCCGCGCGCACCGTGCCGAGCAGATCGAGCAGACTCTCCGGTGTGTTGATGAAGCGCTGCTGATCTTCGCGCGGAGGGCGCGAGCCGAAACCGCTGTACTGATACAGCACGGGTAGCATCGTCATGCCAATGCCGCTCGCCGACGCGGCGTCCACTACACGTTGCGCCAGTTCCGCCTGATTCGAATAGCGGCTGCCATCCGGCGTGTGGTGCACGTAATGGAATTCGCAGACCGATGTGTAGCCCGCCTTCAACATCTCGATGTAGAGCCACTGCGCGACGGCAGCGAGCCCTTCCGGCGTGATCCGAGCGGCGAAGCGGTACATCAGATCGCGCCAGCTCCAGAAGTTGTCCGTTGCGTTCGCACGATATTCGGTCAGGCCGGCCATCGCGCGCTGAAACGCATGCGAGTGAAGATTCGGCATGCCAGGCAACACGGGGCCGGCGGCTTTTTGCACACCGTCGGGAATCGCCGCCGTATCGGGCGTCACGGATGTCAGCGTGCCGTTAGCGTCCCATTCCAGCAGCACATTGCGGCGCCAGCCGTCGGGCAGATAGGCGTGATCGGCGAATAGTGATTGTTTTGATTGCATCATCTCTCAGGCCCTAGCTCAAATCACGCCGTGTATAAACAGTCTCGCCTGCGCGCACGACTCGCGCGCACAACGGACGCCCAATCCAGTAAGCCAACTCGGCAAGCGAATCCACCGACCACACCGCGAAATCCGCTGCGCGCCCGGCTTGCAGCGAGCCATGCTGGTCTGCCTTGCCGAGTGCACGCGCCGCATGCGTGGTTACGCCTTGCAGCACTTCGGGCACGGTCATGCGGAACAACGTGGTCGCCATGTTCATCATCAGCAACAACGAGGTGGTGGGCGACGTGCCGGGATTGCTGTCGGTGGAAATCGCGATCGGCACCTGGTAGCGTCGCAGCAAATCCAAAGGCGGCAATTGCGTCTCGCGGATGAAGTAGTACGCGCCAGGCAGCAGAACGGCAACGGTGCCAGACGCTTTCATCGCGGCGACACCGGCTTCGTCGAGGAATTCAAGGTGGTCCGCGGACAGCGCATGGTGACGCGCGGCCAACGCCGTGCCGCCAGCGTTCGACAACTGCTCGGCGTGCATTTTCACC
This sequence comes from Paraburkholderia nemoris, assembly GCF_905221015.1. Classification (NCBI taxonomy): domain Bacteria; kingdom Pseudomonadati; phylum Pseudomonadota; class Betaproteobacteria; order Burkholderiales; family Burkholderiaceae; genus Paraburkholderia; species Paraburkholderia nemoris. Next base: position 42,726 of record NZ_CAJNBO010000023.1, read on the forward strand.
GGCAATTTGTAGCGCTCCGCGGCCTGGAACACGCGCTCGCTTTGTTCCAGAGAAAAACCGATGCGTTCGCAAAACACGTCGACGGCGTCGACCAGTCCTTCGTCGGCGAGCGCGGGCAGCATCGTGTTGCAGACTTCGTCGATGTACGCATCGGCTCTTCCCGCGAATTCAGGCGGCAAGGCATGCGCCCCGAGAAATGTCGTATAGACCGTCACCGGATAGCGCTCGCCCAACCGGCGCGCGACGCGCAGCATCTTGCGTTCGCTGGCGAGATCGAGGCCGTAGCCGGATTTGATTTCGATCGCGGTGACACCTTCGGCGAGCAGCGGTTCGAGGCGCGCGGCCGATTGGCGGAACAGCGAGTCTTCGTCGGCGGCACGCGTGGCGCGCACCGTCGAAACGATGCCCCCGCCCTGCCGCGCGATTTCTTCATAACTGACGCCCGCGAGACGCTGCGCGAATTCATCCGCACGCTGGCCGCCGTACACCAGATGGGTATGGCAATCGACGAGGCCTGGCGTCACCCACGCGCCATGCAGATCTTCGCGCGGCCATGCGGCGTAGTGAACAGGTAAGTCGGAAGCCGCACCGAGCCATGCGATCTTGCCGTCTTCAACGGCAATCGCGGCATCGGGCAGCGTGTGTTGGGGATTGCCCTGAGGGCAGAGTTTCAGGTGATGCCAGACGGTTTGCTTCATCGCTTGCTCTTTGCAGCTCTTTGCAGCTCGTTGCGTGTCTGTGGTGGTTCGCGGCGCGCTTTGCCTGGCCTTTGCCAGGTGTTTGGCAACATTCAAGCGCGCACGCGAATCGTCGTCATCGTTGCAGTGATCACGTATAGCGGATGCTGATCGCGAGCAATGCGCCCGCGCCCTCGACCACGCATGACAGCGCGTTCGGCGTGTCGATGCGCAGTGTGTCGTCGGCTTCGAGCATGCGCGGCTGACTCTCGCCACCGAGCGTGACCGAAACCGCGCCGCTTGCGCAGAACAACAGCACCACGTCGGCGGACAAAGTACGTTGCGTCGCGCCGCGCCATACCTCAGTTTCGCCCACCGCCGCACCGCGGCGGACCATCAGGTTGAAGTCGCGCGTGGCGCCGTCGACAAGGCGTGCATCGATTCGCGCTTCGCCCGCAAACTGCGCGATATCGAGCGGGTGAGTCAACGCGTACGTCTTCACGGCGTGAGCACCGGTGTCGTCGGTTTCATCGAGCAGCATGCCCGCGCCCGACAACAACACCAGCGTGCGGTCGATGCCCGCGAAGCGCGAGAACGGCCCCGCTTGCGCCACGTCGGCGATGCTGACGCGCCACGTGAATGCATCGAGGCCTGCGCCTGCGGGAGACGCCCCCACTTCGCGCGTGACGCCGCCGCCGTTCTTCCACGGCGCCGCCACGAGGTCGGCGCCGCGAATGAGCGTTGTGGTTGCCACTTTAGAGACAACCGTCACGATCAACGGCCCAGCATCGGCAGATTCAACCCTGCCTCGCGCGCCGTTTCCTGCGCGAGTTCATAGCCCGCATCCGCATGACGCATCACGCCCGTCGCCGGATCGTTGAACAGCACGCGGCCGAGGCGCTCCTTCGCAGCATCGGTACCGTCAGCGACGATCACGACGCCCGAGTGCTGGCTGAAGCCCATGCCAACGCCGCCGCCATGATGCAGCGAGACCCACGAAGCGCCGCCTGCCGTGTTCAGCAGTGCGTTGAGCAACGGCCAGTCGCTGACCGCGTCCGAGCCGTCCTTCATCGATTCGGTTTCGCGATTCGGGCTTGCCACCGAACCGGTGTCGAGGTGATCGCGGCCGATCACGATCGGCGCCTTCAGCTCGCCGTTCCGGACCATTTCGTTGAACGCCTGGCCCAGACGATAACGATCCTTCACGCCGACCCAGCAGATCCGCGCCGGCAGACCCTGGAACGCAATGCGTTCACGCGCCATGTCGAGCCAGTTGTGCAGATGCGGATCGTCGGGGATCAATTCCTTGACCTTCGCATCGGTCTTGTAGATGTCTTCCGGATCACCCGACAACGCGACCCAGCGGAACGGGCCCTTGCCTTCGCAGAACAACGGGCGGATATACGCCGGCACGAAGCCCGGGAAGTCGAAGGCGTTTTCAACGCCCATTTCCAGCGCCATCTGACGAATGTTGTTGCCGTAATCGAGCGTAGCGGCGCCGCGTTCCTGCAGCGTCAGCATCGCTTGAACCTGCTTGGCCATCGATTGCTTGGCGGGCAGCACGATACTGTCCGGCACCGTCTTCTGACGCTCGCGCCAGTCTTCGACGTTCCAGCCTTGCGGCAGGTAGCCGTGAATCGGATCGTGCGCGCTGGTCTGATCGGTCACGCAATCCGGCGTGATGCCGCGCGTCACGCATTCAGCGAAGACGTCCGCTGCGTTGCCGAGCAGGCCGATCGAGACCGGCTTGCCTGCCTTCTTCGCTTCTTCAAGCATGGCGAGCGCTTCGTCGAGCGTCGCCGCTTTCTTGTCGACGTAACGCGTCTTCAGACGGAAGTCGATACGCGTCTCGTCGCATTCCACCGCGATCATCGAGAAGCCGGCCATGGTTGCGGCCAGCGGCTGTGCACCGCCCATGCCGCCAAGACCACCCGTCAGAATCCAGCGGCCCGAAGGATCGCCGTTGAAATGCTGGTTCGCCACCGAGAAGAACGTCTCGTAGGTGCCTTGCACGATGCCCTGGCTGCCGATGTAAATCCAGCTGCCCGCGGTCATCTGCCCGTACATCATCAGGCCCTTGCGATCGAGTTCGTGGAAGTGTTCCCACGTCGCCCAATGCGGCACCAGATTCGAATTAGCCAGCAACACGCGCGGTGCGTCCGCATGCGTCCTGAACACGCCGACCGGCTTACCCGATTGAATCAGCAGCGTCTCGTTCTCTTCGAGGTCTTTCAGCGACGTGAGAATCTGATCGAAGCAATCCCAGTTGCGCGCGGCACGGCCAATACCGCCGTACACGACCAGCGCGTGCGGATGCTCGGCGACTTCCGGATCCAGATTGTTCTGGATCATCCGGTACGCGGCTTCCGCGATCCAGGTCTTGCAGGTCTTTTCCGCGCCGCGCGGTGCGCGGATCGTGCGGGTCGGGTCCAGACGCGGGTCGATGTGTTTCGGGTTGTTCATGGTGGCCCTCGGGATGCTTGAAAATGTGCGGGAGAAGTTCAGGGAAATGAGTCGGAAACGGTCTTTAAAAGCGGTCTTTAAAAGCGGCGAAATCAGAAATGTCCGGTGAAGCGATAGCGGCTGCCGGGGTGCCAGAGATTGGCGATCGAGGCGACCTGGCTTTGCGACCACGTGCGCCGATGCAGCACAAGGCACGGTTCGAGTTCATCCATCGTCAGCAGCTCGCGGGTATCCGCATCCGCAGCCAGAGCTTCGATGCGGTACTCGACGCGCTGCAACGGCGCCACCCGCACCAGATACTGATTCGGCGTGGTGTTCGTGAAGTCCTGCAAGGCGTACTCCGGCGCGACCGCCGGGTTGACCCAGCGCTCTTCGAGTTGCACCGGCTCGTCGTTTTCGAAATGCAGCACGCGTGAATGAAACACCGGACTGCCCGCGCTCACCTGCATTTCTTCGGCAAGCGCTTCGTCGGCGATGCTCGCTCCGATGTGCAGCACGTTCGCCTGATGACGATGACCACGCGCGACGATTTCGTCGGAAATACTGCGGATCGCCACCAGGGTCGATTCGTACTTGGGCCGGGCGACAAACGTGCCCGAGCCCTGCACACGCGTCAGCACCTGCTCCGAAGTCAATTCGCGCAACGCGCGGTTGACCGTCATGCGCGCCACGTTGAATTCACGGGCGAGCTCGTTTTCGGAGGGCACCTGGTCGCCTTCAGCCCATTCGCCCGCATGGATGCGGCCGAGGATGAAGTCCTTGATGCCCTGATAGGCCGGTGCGTTCATTGGCTTGATTGGCGTGCTTGAAACGTGGTGTTCGAGCTTACTGCTCGGACGCGAACGAGAACGGGCTCAGCTTCGCGATCGTGCCGTTCTGCACGAGACGCGTAACGGCCGCGATATCCGGTGCGAAATAGTGATCGAGCTCGTAATGCGCGACGTCCTTGCGCACTGCGTCCATCACTTTCTGCAGGCTCGGGCTGGTCTTGTGCGGCGCGCGCAGATCGACGCCTTGCGCGGCAGCGAGCAGCTCGATCGACAGAATGTTCGCGACGTTTTCAGCGATGTCGCCAAGCTTGCGCGCAGCGAACGTCGCCATCGAAACGTGGTCTTCCTGGTTCGCGGACGTCGGCAGCGAATCGACCGAAGCCGGATGCGCGAGCGTCTTGTTCTCGGAGGCGAGTGCCGCGGCCGTCACGTGAGCGATCATGAAGCCGGAGTTCACACCGCCATCGCGCACGAGGAACGGCGGCAGGCCCGACAGCGTCGCGTCGATCAGCAGCGCGATGCGGCGTTCGGCCAACGCGCCGATTTCCGCGACCGCGAGCGCGAGGTTGTCAGCGGCAAATGCGACCGGCTCAGCATGGAAATTGCCGCCCGACAGCACTTCGCCCGTGTCCGGGAAAATCAGCGGATTGTCGGAGACGGCGTTCGCTTCGATCAGCAGCACGTCGGCTGAATGGCGCATCTGGTCCAGACACGCGCCCATCACTTGCGGCTGGCAGCGCAGGCTGTACGGGTCCTGAACCTTGTCGCAATCGGCGTGCGAGACATTGATGCCCGAGCCTTGCAACAGCGAACGGTAGGCCGTTGCCGCGTCCGTCTGGCCCTGATGGCCGCGCAGTTCGTGAATGCGCGCGTCGAACGGCTTGACCGAACCCGCTGCTGCATCCACCGACAACGCGCCCGCCACCAGTGCGGTGCGGAACAGGTCTTCGATCGCGAACATGTTGTAGAGCGCGAGCGCGGTCGAGGCTTGCGTGCCGTTCAGCAGCGCCAAACCTTCCTTCGCTTGCAGCGTGAGCGGCTTCAGGCCAACCAGCGCGAGGCCTTCGGTAGCCGGCATGCGTTCGCCCTTCGCGAACACTTCGCCGACGCCCAGCAGGGTTGCCGACATATGCGCGAGCGGCGCGAGGTCGCCCGATGCGCCGACCGAGCCCTTGACCGGAATCACCGGCAGCACGTCGGCGTTGTACAGCGTGATCAGCGCTTCCATCACTTCGCGGCGGATGCCCGAGTGGCCGCGGCCGAGGCTCGACAGCTTCAGCGCGATCAACAGACGCACGACCGGACGCGACATCGGCTCACCGACGCCGACCGCGTGCGACAGCACCAGATTGCGCTGCAGCAGCTCGAGCTGGTCATGCGGAATGTGCGTGCTGGCGAGGCGCCCGAAACCCGTGTTGATGCCGTATGCCGGCTCGCCCTTCGCGGCGATATCGGCGACGGCTTTGGCGCAGGCGTCGATGGCGGCGTGGCTGGCGGGATCGAGCTGCAGCGCGACGTGCTCGCGAGCGATCTGGCGCAGTTGCGGGAGGGTCAGGTAGCCGGGCTTCAGAATCATCATGGTGTTGTGTCCTGTCTTGTCTATACAATTCAAGATGAAGTCTAGCGGCGTCGGCTTGTATATACAACTTATTTTTTCAAGCTCGGGCCTGGGAGTTTCCATTAGAGCTGGGAGCTTACGTGGCATGCATATCGCTTGAGCCGGGGATTTCGGGTGTCAGCGCGCCGCGTCGCATTTGCTCGTCGCAACAAACAACTTGTATATACACGTTCAAAATACAGAGCGGCAAGCGGACAAAAAAACTCGACGCGATTCGCTACAACCTCACCCGCGCCGCCATGAAATCCAGGAAACACTGCACGCGCCCCGCCAGCGACGCGCTCTGGTAATACACCGCACTCACCGGCTGCCGCTCATCCACCAGCACGTTGCCGAGAATCGGCACCAGCCGCTCTTCGCGCACGTCAGCCGCGGTCATGAAGTCGGCGAGACAGGCGATGCCCCATCCCGACAGCGCGAGCTGCCGCAAGGTCTCGCCGCTCGATGCGGTGATCGCCGGTTCGATCTTCAGCGTCTCGGACTTGCCCTTTCCAGCCGCCCGCAACGGCCAGCGATTCAGATGCTCCGGCGCCGTGAAGCCGATCAGACGGTGCGAGCGCAGCGCTTCCACCGACCGCGGCTCGCCGTATTCGGCCAGATACGCCGGACTCGCGAGCACCCGCAGCTTGCTACTGCCCAGGGTGCGTGCATGCAGGGTCGAATCCTGCAATGCGCCGATGCGGATCGCGATATCCACCTTCTGTTCTAGCAGATCGACGATCCGCTCGTTGCTCGTCAACTCCAGACGAATCTCCGGATACAGCGCTGAAAACGCTTTCATATGGGGCGCCACGCAATGAAGCATGAACGGTGACGCCGCATCGACACGCAAGCGCCCCGAGGGCCGCTCGCGTCCACGCGTGACGGATTCCTCGGCCTCTTCCATGGCGTCGAGAATCGCCCGCGCCCGTCGCAGGAACGCTTCGCCCTCTTCGGTCAGTTGCAAACGGCGCGTGGTGCGCCTCACCAGCGCGGTGTCGAGTTTCTTTTCGAGGCGAGTGAGGGCGCGGCTCACGCCGGAGACGGTCTGCTCCAATTTCTCGGCCGCCGCGGTGATCGAACCGCAGTCGATCACCGTCGCGAACACCAGTAATTCGTCGGTGGAAGTCTTCATTATTGATTTCAAATCAAGATTGATTTGAGACTAACACGCTTTTTGCGAGAATCAAGACGGCGGATACTGCGTCCATGTCATCGTATTTCCGATGTTTCCACCTTAGGAGAACGTCTTGAAGATTTTCATTACTGGCGCAAGCGGCTTTATTGGCGGCTCGATCGCGGCGCACCTCGTGCGCGCCGGCCACCATGTGCGCGGTTTGATCCGCAAGCCCGAACACAGCGCTGAATTGCAACGCCTCGGTATCGAACCCGTGATCGGCACGCTCGACGACCGCGAACTGCTGATCGCCGAAGCCAAAGCCGCCGACGCGGTCATCAACGCCGCGAGCAGCGACCATGAAGGCGCAGTGAAAGCGCTGATCGACGGCCTGGCCGGCTCCGGCAAGCCGTTTCTGCATACGAGCGGCTCGAGCATCGTCGGCGATGCATCGGGCGGTGAAGCGGGCGAAGCACGCATCTATCACGAGGACGCCCTGCCCGAGCCGACCGCGGACAAAGCGGCACGCGTCGCCATCGATCAACTCGTACTCGACGCGGCGCAGCAGAACATCCGCTCGGCGGTGTTGTGCAATACGCTGATCTATGGCCACGGCGACGTGCCGGGCAGCGCAAGCGTGCAACTGCCGCGACTCGTGCGCCAAGCGCAAAAGAGCGGCGTGGTGCGGCATGTGGGCAGCGGCGGCAACATCTGGTCGAACGTGCATATCGGCGACGTCGCCGAACTCTATCGCCTTGCGTTGGAGAAGACGCCGGCGGGCACCTTCTACTTCGTCGAAAGTGGCGAAGCGTCGTTTCGTGACATGAGCGCCGCGATCGCCCGCGTGATGAAACTGGGCGAGGCGCAAGACTGGCCGCTCGCAGACGCGCAGAAGGAATGGGGTTACGAAATGGCTTCGTACGGGCTCGGTTCAAACAGCCGCGTGCGTGGTGAGCGTGCGCGCAAACTGCTCGGCTGGCAGCCCAAACGCACGTCGGTGATCGACTGGATCGAGCACGACATGATGGCCGCCAAGTGAGCTCCTTCGGGGTTTAACCCAAGTGGGCTTCCTTCGGGCCGTAAGCCGAGGGGACTCCCTCCGGGGCGTAATCCATGTAAGCCCAGGCGTAGCAAATCCGTAAGCTCAACTCGCTAGAATCCGGCTCACGTAATAGCGCGATCCGACGATACGAGTCGCGCGTAAGCCCGGATTTGATCGATGACCTTGGCGTTGAATTTCGACTGGCTGACCAACCTGCTGGCGATTATTTTCGTCGTAGCGTGCTTATACGATGCACGCTACGACGAGTACGGCACGTTGACGCTGTCCGCGGCCGTGATGAGCCTGATCGTGATGGCGATCGAACTGTTCCTCAAACCCGCCTTCGACATGGCGTTGTGAGTTCGGCGCTGCGCGCGGCAGCGCCATCGGTTATCAGACCGCGACTTCCGGCGGCGCGCGGCGGAAGCAGCGCGTGATCCAGCCGAGATAGCACAGCCCCAGCACGAACCACACCGCGCCGAGCACCAGTGCGGTTTTCTCCAGACTCACCAGCAGCCAGATATCCGCAATCGCACCGGCCAGCGGGAACAGCAGGCCGCCGATCACACCCATCGCATTCGCACTGCCCTTCGCATTGAAGAACTGGCGGATCACACACAGATTGACCGCGGTGAACGCGAGAAACGCGCCGAAGTTGATAAACGAGGTCGAGGTCGCCACGTCGAGCTTCAACGCGACAAGACCGATTGCACCCGCGATCGCGATGTTCAGCGCCGGCGTCTTGAACTTCGGATGCACGAAACCGAAGATGCGCTTGGGCAAGACTTCGTCGCGTCCCATTGCATACAGCAGACGCCCCACGCTTGCCTGCGCCGAAATGCCCGAAGCGAACTGCGCGAGAATCAGGCCGGCCAGAAACACCGTCACAAAGATATCGCCACCGACTTTGCGTGCGACTTCGAACGCGGCCGAATCCGGGTCCTTGAACACCGCACCCGGATGCGCAAGTTGCACCGTGTACGCGGCGATCACGAAGATCGCGCCGCCGATCAGCGCAATCAGCACAATCGCGCGCGGCATGGTCTTTTCAGGGGCGATGGTTTCTTCAGTCAACGTCGACACCGCGTCGAAGCCGAGATACGAATAAGCGGCAATCGCGGCGCCTGCCATCGTCGCTGACAAAGGCACATGCGGCTTGAAGAACGGCTCGGCCGAAATCAGGCCGCCGGGACCGGACGCCGCAGTCACATAGTGGCAGCACAACACGACAAACAAAGCGACGATCGCGAGTTGCACGACCATCAGCACGATGTTGAAACGGTTCGCGAGTTCGATGCCGAGAATATTCAGCCCGCTCGTCAACACAATGAACGCGACGATCCAGATCCAGCTCGGAATGTTCGGAAACGCGGCGCTGAGATACGCGGCGCCGATCAGCCAGATCACCATCGGCAGGAAAAAGTAATCGAGCAAGGTGGCCCAGCCGATCATGAACCCCAGATGCGGATTGAAGCTTTTGCGCGTGTACGTGTACGCTGAGCCCGCTACCGGGAAAAGCCGCGCGAGCTTGCCGTAACTGAGCGCGGTGAACACGATCGCGATCAGGGCAATCAGATACGCGAGCGCGGCGGTGTCGCTACTGGCGGTCGCCAGCACACCGTAGGTGCCGTAGACAATCAGCGGCGCCATATAGGCGAGGCCGAATAGCAAAACCGAAGGCAGGCCGAGTGTGCGTTTCAGATGCGCGCTTTGGGGCGCGGCAGGTGCGCCGGCGCGTTCCGTGGGGGATGTCGGGGTCATGCGGTGTCTCCTCTTGCGAATGGGCGAGCGTCGTCGAGGGCGACGTTGAACGCGCCCCGGTCGGGTTTTGTCGATCAGTCTTGCAGGGTGCGCGGAAGTCGCGCCGATGATTCTTTGCTTAACGTGCTGCGCGCAGGTGTGGATGCGTGCTTATGCGCACCTACACCTGCGCGCACGCCTTAGCGCGTTCGGATCACACGCGCACGTTGCCCTTGCTCGCCGTCCAGCGTCGCGAGGTCGAGCGAAATGCGCGCGTCATGCAGATAACGATAATGCTCACGCGCGGCTTCGAGACGCGCGGGATCGAGCGTGGCGCGCAGGATCGTTTCTTCGTGACCGGCGTCGCACACCACGTCGCCTAACGGATCGATCAGCGCCGATTCGCCGGGGAAGGTGAGATTGTCGTCGCCCGAACCGATGCGATTCACAAGCGCCGCGAACATCTGATTCTCCATCGCACGCGCCACGATTGCGCGGCGATGCACCGGCCCGAACGGGTCCATATTGCCGTTCGTCACGATCAGCAGATCGGCGCCGAGCGAGGCAACGGCGCGCGCCGTTTCCGGAAATTCGATGTCGTAGCAGACCAGCAGGCCAACGGTCAGGCCCTTGAAGCTGCATACCTCGTAACGGTCGCCGGGTTCGAATACGCCGACGTCCGACGCCCACAGATGCGTCTTGCGATAGCGCAGCGCGATCTCGCCGCGTTCGTCGACCAGCAGCGTGGTGTTGAAAAAGCGGCTGCCGTCACGCTCGGCGAGACCGACCGCCACCGCAACCCGTGCTTCGCGCGCCGCGTTGCGCACAGCGGTGAGCGACGGCCCGTCAATCGGTTCGGCCACGTCCGCGATGGTGTCGCGCGTCGGAAAGCCCGACAGCGTGGTCTCCGGAAACACGATCAGATCGGTTCCGGCCGCGCGTTGACCGATGGTTTGCAGCACGCGTTGCACGTTTGCCCCGCCTACGCCCACGGCGCCGTCTACGATCGGGATCTGTGCCAGTTCGAGTTGAAGCATTTTGTCTCCTATGCTCAGCAATCTGCTTCGCGTTAAATAGCGGCTGTTGTCAGGCGCCCGCGTTTCAGGTTGGGCCTATTATTACCAGACATATTTTTGACCGTAATCACCCGGCAGGGTTACCCTCAACGGAGCACGCATGGAACTCGAATGGCGCGATCTGGCCTTTCATCGCGAGATCGGCGCGGTTATCGAAGCACTCGACAGCGCTCAATTCTGGACTCGCCTCACACGCGCGCTCGAACGCTATGTCGTGTTCGACAACTGGGTGGCCTTGCGCTTCACACCTGGCATGGCGCCGCTCGTCTGCGCAGAATCGCCCACACCGGACGGCACGGTGGACGTGATGTTTCAGGACTATCTCGCCGCGCTCTATCAACTCGATCCGTTCTATATCGCCGCGACCGAGAAGCCCGCATCGGGTTTCGTCACGCTGGCGGACGTCGCGCCCGACAACTTCTCGATGACCGACTACTACCAGCGGTACTTCAGGAAAAACATCGTCGGCGATGAAGTGCATTTCAACTACATGATAGACGCGAGGCATACGCTGGCGTTCTCGCTGGGCGCAACGCAGCGCTATGGCGAGCGCGATCTGGCGGTGCTCGCGCTCTGTGCGCCATGGATGATCGCGCTGCTGCGGCAGCGCTTGCCCTATGAGAAGTTCGATGCGCCGGAGTCGGCCTCGAACGAGGCCGTGACGCAAGCAGCGATCAATACGGGTGCCCCAGCGGACGCGCCCACCTATGCCGCGCGTTTCGAGCAGGTGTCGTCGGTGGGCGGGCGCTCGTCACTCACCGCACGCGAAGTGGAAGTGGCGATGCTGACCTTGAGCGGATTTTCAACGCGCGCCATCGCAGAGAAACTGACGATCTCGTTCGAGACGGTGCGCGCGCACAAGAAGCACATCTATACGAAGCTCAACGTCAACTCGCAATCGGAGTTGTTCGCGCTGTTTTATGAAGCGGGACGCAAAGGGGCATGACGTCCCGCTTATTCCTGGCCGGCGCGCGTCAATGGTTGCACGCGGCGCAACCGCCCGCCTTCTCCTCATAGCGATCGTGATGCTTGAGCCATTCGCCCATATTCTTCTTCTCCTCGCGGCCCTTCGGCACCACGTCGAGATGCGCGTACGCGCTGAGGAACTGCTCGCCGCCGCGTCCGTAGGTGGAATACGTGTGATAGACGTCGCCCGCTGGGTCCTTGTAGAACACGCTGTGACCGGGTAGCTCGTCGATGCCGACATCCTGCTCGGTGAAGTTGTAGAACCCCTTCTTACTGGCGATCTCCTCCGGCGTGAACGACACGTGATAGTCGAAATTGAAGTCGCTCTCATTCGACGACACCCACGGAAACTTCCAGCCCATGCGTTTTTTGAAGGCCTCGATCTTCGCAAGCGGCCCACGCGAGACCGCCACGTAGGACACGTCGTGATGTTCAAGATGCGTCAGGATGCCGTCCATGTGATCCGACACGAACGAGCAACCGAAACAACCCTCTTCCCAATCCGGGCCGAACATGAAGTGATAAACGATCAACTGGCTACGGCCGCCGAACAGATCGGCGAGTGTTTTGGGGCCCTGCGGCGTTTCGAATACATAGGTCTTCTCGACCTTCACCCAAGGCAGCGCTCGGCGTTTGCGGGCAAGTTCATCGCCTGCGCGTGTGTACGCTTTCTCTTCGACCAATAGCGCCTTACTGGCGGCCAGCCATTCTTCCCGGGTACCGATACGGTGTTGCGGATCCATGTGCGTCTCCTTCTCTGCGTCATACAGGTTAGATAGAGCAAATCACGCGAATTCAGGCGAGGTAGCGTTCCAGCGCATCGAGGCCATGGCTCCAGCCGGCCGGATGCATCCATGTCACGAATTGCGCCGCTTCCGTAGAGACGCGGCAGACTTTCGCGGGCGCGGCGTCGTGACGACGCTGGTGGGCGTGGTTGGGTTTGGCGGACATGGCGGTTCCTCTTCGACGAAAGCAGCAAGACGATCGAGTGATTCGGACCAGAAGCGCTGATAGCGGGTAAGCCATTCCATGGCTTCCTCCATCGGTCCGGCTGACAGGCGGCACGCCACCGTGCGGCCGGTTTTGCTGCGCGTGATGAGACCGGCGTCAGACAACACGTCGAGGTGTTTCATCACCGCGGGCAAGGACATCGCAAACGGCTCGGCGAGTTCGCTGACCGACAGATCGTTCAGTTGCGACAGACGCGCGAGCAACGCACGCCGCGTCGGATCGGACAGCGCGGCAAAGGTGCGATCGAGTAACGTTTCATTAAACTTAACCATGAGGTTAAGTATAGAAACACGCGTGAGGATGTCAAGGACAGGTGCGCACTTTTCTCAAAGCGTGCAAGAAGCGGCAGGTGCGAAGGGGATACTGAAAAAAGATACGCGGCGCATCGCAGATCGAACCCTGCGATACGCCGCGTCAAGGTGGAGAACAACCGACTACACGTTCGAGCGAGGCGGCGAGGAAAGTCCGCCCTACTCTCGCGTTACAGCAAACCGCGTAAAACGCAATGCGGCAGAATCAGATCGCCCAACCGCCGAGATAGAAGCCGACCAGCACGACAGCGATGACAACCGTGCCCACGTTCAGCTTGCGATACTCGCCGCTCACCACGCGGCCGATCACCAGCGTCGCGAAGCCGAGCATGATGCCCGTCACGATGTTGGCGGTCAGCACGATGAACACGGCGCACATCAGGCCCGACATCGCGTCGACCATATCGTCCATGTGCAGCTTGCTCACGTTCGAGAGCATCAGCAAACCAACGTACATCAGCGCCGGGGCCGTTGCATACGAAGGCACGAGACTGGCCAGCGGCGAGAAGAACATCACCACGAGGAACAGCAAGCCGACCACCGCTGCGGCCATACCCGTCTTCGCGCCGGCTGCAACGCCAACCGTCGATTCGATATACGCAGCCGCCGGTGCGCCACCGAGCAGGCCCGAGAAAATCGAACTCAGCGAATCCGCCGTCAGCGCACGACCGCCGTTGATGATGCGGCCGTTTCCGTCGAGTTGACCGGCTTGTCCGGCGACGGCGCGAATCGTGCCGGTTGCGTCGAACACGGCCGTCATCACGAGTGCCAGCACGCTAGGCAGGACCGCCATCGAGAGCGCGCCCTTGATGTCCATCGCGCCGATCAGCGAAGCATGGCCCGGTGCGCTCAGCGAAGGCACCGCAAACACGCCGTGGAACACCACCGCCGGATCGATTGCGAGCGCAATCAACGAGATCACGACGATCACGATCAGGATCGAACCCGGCACGCGACGGCGCACCAAACCGAAGATCGCCGCCAGACCCGCCACCGACATGATCGCCGGCAATGCCGTGATGTTGCCCAGGGCCACCGGCAAACCGGCGCCCGGATTCTTGACGACCAGACCTACGTCGTTCGCGGCGATCAGGAGCAGGAACAGGCCGATGCCGATCCCCGTGCCGTGCGCGATACCCGTCGGCAGATTGCGCAGAATCCACGAACGCACGCCCGTTACCGAGATCCCGGTGAATACCACGCCCATCAGGAACACTGCACCGAGCGCGACGTTCGGATGTAGACCTTTACCGAGCACGAGGCCGAACGCGGTGAACGCAGTCAGCGAAATCGCGCAGCCGATGGCGATCGGCAGACGCGCCCACACACCCATCAGCAGCGAACCGAAGGCGGTCGTCAGACATACGGCGACAAACACCGCACTCGTGTCGAAGCCCGCTTTGCCGAACATGCCCGGCACGACGAACACGGAATAGACCATCGCGAGGAAGGTCGTGATGCCCGCAACAATTTCCGTACGCTGCGAGCTGCCGCGTGAAGAGATTTCGAAGTAGCGGTCGAGAAAGCCCTTTCCGTCGAATGATTCGGCGCCGACTTCAGAAATCGGTTGGGCGTGGGGTTCCATCATGATGAGTGCCTCCTTTATCAGCGTGCTGAAACGGCCCGGTTTCCGGCCGCCATCAGGTTCGTCTCGTTGCGTTGATCTAATGTGGTGTGGCAAGGTTTGAACGTCGGCTGGCGATGCGTCAGACAACCCGCATGCTCCGTTCTTCTTTTGCTGTCCCGAAATGTAGGGCAACACAAATATGTCTCCCATCGCATGAATGGCATGCTCGACATGTCGCGATGCTTATATCGTTTAAGGGACGGCAAACCATGGGGACGCCCCGCGCGTTTACACCTACGGTTTGTCATCGAGTCGTGAAAGGGTTTTGAGGGTTCAGCGCGCAAAAACGGGCTTACGTCGCGGCCGGAAGTGCCCAACGCGGCATGAATCGTGCGCCGCGGACACCTGTCAGAAAGCCTGCAAAACCGGGCCGCCCCGGCGCCGCGGGTTACACTCTGGCCCTTACCTGAGTTAAAGCGTGACTTAACTGCGGCGGTCCACAGCGCCCGTCCGCACTGGCCCATGGAGTCCTTCTTGATGAGCGGCGGTTTTTCGCGTCCTGCCTGGCGTCTTCTGCTTCTTGCTGTGTTCGCGCTATTCGCGCTGTCCGGTTGCAGCCTGCTGTGGGGCCCGCAACAGGCGCCGATTGTCGACGCCACGGTGATGCCCGTCGAACCCGCGAGCGCGCCCGTAGCCGCCTCCGCGCCGGAACCCGCCGAGACTGAAGCGGCCGAGCCCGAACAGCCGAAGAAGCCCAAGAAACCGATCGTCAAGCCACGCAAGGTCGAACCTCCGCCGCCGGTGGCCACGCCCGCGCCGCCGCCGCCCGCGCCCGCGCCGCTGATCGTGCTGCGCACGATCGAGCGCAGCGAGGCGCGCGCCCTGCTCGATAGCGAAGTGCAGAAGCCTGACGGCAAAGTGGTGGGCCGCGCGGTCGATCTGATCGCCGATGCGAGCGGCAAACCGCGCGAAATCGTGGTCAATCTGCAGGGTTTCCTCGGCGTCGGCGATCGCAAGGTCAATTTCCCGTGGAACGCGTTCCGCTTCACACCCACCGCGAAGACCGCGCCGATCACGCTCAACGCGACGGCCACGCCGACTCCCGCGGCGAAGTCCGCCGCCGTGCAATTGCCGCTGATCGACACCGACGTCGAGCGCTCAAACGGCGCCAAAGTCGGCCGCGTGATCGATGTGCTGATCGACGCCAATGCGCAGCCGCAAGCGGTCGTGCTCGACGTCAACGGCATGGTCAGCACCGAACGGCGCACGATTGCCGCCAACTGGTCGGCGCTACGTTTCGTCACGAAAGACAAGGAGCTGCATCCGTTGATCGATCTGAGCGATGCGCAGATCAACGCGACGCCGCCGTACGCCAACGACAAGCCGATCCGCGCGGTGTCACCCGCGCCGCCACCCGCTCCCGCCTCCGCGCCTGCTCCCGCCGCTCCCGCCACTGCGGCTTCTGCCGCGCCGGCCACAGTCACGGCGGGTTCCAATACACGGGCGGTCCGATGACAGGCCGCACTTTGGTCACCGCACGAAGTCTGCGCGCACTCGATTGGCTGAATTTTTTCGTCGCCAACGTGCAGACGGGTTTCGGGCCGTTCATTGCGTCGTATCTCGCCTCGCACAAGTGGACCCAGGGCGAGATCGGCATGGCGCTGTCCGTCGGCACTATCAGTGCGATGGTCAGCCAGGTGCCGGGCGGCGCTGCCGTCGACGCGTTGCGCAACAAGAAAGGCGCGGCTGCATGGGCGATCTTCGCGATCATCTTCAGTGCCGTGCTGCTGGCCGCGAGCCCGACGGTGCTGCCGGTGATTGCCGCCGAGGTATTCCACGGCTTTGCCAGTTGCATGCTGACGCCGGCATTGGCCGCGATCTCATTCGCTCTCGTGGGGCGCGCGAATCTGGGCGACCGGTTAGGACGTAACGCGCGCTGGGCGTCGATCGGCAGCGCCGTCGCGGCCGGATTGATGGGCGTATTCGGCGAATACTATTCGCCCCGCGCGGTGTTCTGGCTGACCGCGGCGCTGGCGGTTCCTGCGCTGTTCGCGCTGACGATGATTCAGCGTACCGACACGATCGAGCTGCCGAAAACCGGGCCGACACCGGCACAGATCGAACGACGCGAGAGTTTGCGCGAGTTGTTGCGTGACAAGCGGATGCTGTTGTTTGCGGCTTGTATCGTGCTGTTTCACTTGTCGAATGCTGCGATGCTGAATCTCGCCGCTGGCGAAGTGACGGCCGGCATGGGCGACAACGTGCAGCTCGTGATTGCCGCGTGCATCATCGTGCCGCAGGCGATTGTGGCGATGATGTCGCCATGGGTTGGTCGCTCTGCCGAGCGATGGGGACGCAGGCCGATTCTGCTGCTTGGGTTTTCGGCGTTGCCGATACGGGCGTTGTTGTTTGCCGGGATCAGCAGCCCTTATTTGCTGGTGCCGGTGCAGATGCTCGACGGCCTGAGCGCGGCCGTGTTCGGTGTGATGCTGCCGTTGATTGCCGCCGATGTTGCCGGCGGGAAGGGGCGGTATAACCTTTGTATTGGGTTGTTTGGGTTGGCTGCGGGGATTGGGGCTACTTTGAGCACGACTGCCGCTGGGTTTGTGGCGGATCATTTTGGCAATGCCGTGAGCTTTTTTGGGCTTGCGGCGGCGGGGGCACTTGCCGTGCTGCTCGTTTGGGCCGCGATGCCTGAGACGCGGGATGCGGCTGCTGGGGATGAGGCGGAGCCTTTGGGGGATGGGAAGTCGGCTGTTAGATGAGTTTTTTTGCCTGCGCGCGCTTGTTGTCTGTGTTCTTAGGCTGTTGGCCTTTCCTTGATTTGTTAGTGGTCTATTAGCGTTCCCCCTGTGCGGGGGGCACCTACTTTTCTTTGCCGCCGCAAAGAAAAGTAGGCAAAAGAAAGCGGCTCAAACCGCTAATGCTAAGTGGGCACCATTGTTTGCTTGGGGTAGTGGTGCGACTGGAATCCGTGTTCTCGCACACTCCGCGTTAGTGACAAAGGTGTCATCAGCTCCCACTCCGCACTACGTGCGTCGCGGACGGGTCTGCAGGGGAAACCACCGGCTTCGGTTGCGCGCAGTGGGGGCCGTCGGCTTCGCCTCGGCGATGCGCCCCCGCTCTCACCCCGGACACCCACTTCAAATGATATATCGGCGTTCTGCAGATATGTCGGTGTACTGAAATATGGTCCCAATCTCCGTCCCAATCGCGAGTGAAGTCACGGCTGCAGTGTCAGTGGACAGTGGCCGTTCCAATCACGATCGCGGTGGCGACGGCGGCGGCTGTGGAATGACGAGCACGATCTGGTAGTGAGACGTGGGGACCAAAACGTAGCGATCGGTTTTTGAACTGCTCTTCGGCGCGCGCAGCGCCGCCGGAAGTATGACGCCCTTGTCACAAGCGCATGCATCGGCACGAACACAGATTCCAGATGCACCACTACCGTGAGCGAGCTGCGGGACCCGCTTAGCAGGGGCTTCTAGCCGCTTTCTTTTGCCTACTTTTCTTTGCGGCGGCAAAGAAAAGTAGGTGCCCCCCCGCACAGGGGGAACGCTAATAAACCACTAACAATTCAAGGAAAGGCACCAAAGCCAGAACAAGGAAAGGCCAAAACCCTAAGAACACGGCCAAATGCCGCCGCAAAAGGCAAAAACCCAACCTCAATCTATAGCCCTACCTGCAGTCTCCCGCATAAACGGCAACGGCAACAACGACACAACCCCACACCCAATCAAATACCAGGCAGGAGCCAAATTACTCCCCGAAATCTGAATCAACCAGGTAGCAAAAAACTGCGCAAACCCACCAAAAATCGAAACCCCTAAACAATAAACAATCGACATCCCGGTAGCGCGAATCTCGCGCGGAAACATCTCCGGCAACATGACGATATTAGGCACCGCCGTAAAAGCAACAAACACAGCCAGCACCGCTACAACAGACAACAAAACAGGCACCGTAGGCGAAGCATTAATAATCATAAAAGCCGGATACACGGCAACAATCAACATCACCCGCGAAATCCACAAAACGCGTTTACGCCCCACGCGATCGGATAACGCCCCGGCAAACGGAGAGCAAATCACCGTCACCACCGCCGCGGTCCAAGCGGCCCACAATGCCGACGACATCGGCAAATGCAAGATCCGAATCGCGTAGGTCGACAGATAAAACAGCACGATGTAGTTCGCGGCCGTACCGCCAATCGTCGTCAACACACCCGTCGTGATCACGCGCGAATGCTCGCGGAACAATTTGCGAACCGGCTGTGCATCAGGCGCCTGGGCCGCCGAAACCGTCCCGTCTTCCACGCCCGGCAACGTTTCGTCCAGATGCCGCCGGATGTAAATTCCAATCGGCCCCATCGCCATGCCGATCACAAACGGCACACGCCAGCCCCAGCTCTCAAGCGCTGCAGTGGACAGCGCCGCCGCCAACGCAACACCCAGCAGCGAGCCACATACGGTGTTCAACCCCTGGCTCACGAACTGCCAGCTTCCGTAAAATCCACGCGTCTTGTCGCTGCCATATTCAAGCAGCAACGAGGTCGATGCGCCGACCTCGCCGCCCAACGCAAAGCCCTGAATCAAGCGTGCAAGGATCACCAGCAGCGGCGCAGCAATGCCGATCGCCGCGTACGTCGGCGCGAATGCGATGATCGCCGAGCCGAGTGTCATCAGCCACAGTGTGAGACTCATCGCCGCCTTGCGGCCGGCGCGGTCGGCATAGCCGCCGAGCACAATGCCGCCCACCGGACGCATGATGAATCCCACGCCGAACGTGCCGACCGCCAGCATCAGTTGCGCAAGCTGCCCTTCCACCGGGAAATACAGCTTGCCGATGATCGTCGCGAAGAAACTGTAGATCGTGAAATCGAAAAACTCGAGGCCGTTGCCAAGCGTGATCGCAGCAATCGCCTTGGCGTGGCTCGTGCGTTTGGCCGGCGGCGTGGCCGACGCGTCGCCGAGATTCAACGCGTCGGTGCCTGCGGGTTGCGGTGTAGCGGAATAGTCCATCTGTCTCTCCATGGTGTCCTTCCTGCCAATGCGCGGACCTGCGGCCTTGTGCGCCTGAAAGCGATGGACGGTCTGACTGGCCCCAACACGGCCTTGATGGCCCCGCGAGTCTTCGTGACCCTCGGAGCCTTGCACGGCCTCAGTTCAACGCGATGCCACCTGCCTCAGACGAGGAACGTCTGCGCGAGGCGCACCCAATACGCCGCGCCGGTAGCGAGGCAGTCGTCATTGAAGTCATAGCCCGGGTTGTGGACCATGCAACCGCCCTCGCCGTCGCCATTGCCGATGATCAGGTAGCTGCCCGGGCAACGCTCCAGCAGGAACGCGAAGTCTTCACTGCCGGTCAGCGGTTGCATGTCGGCGATCAAACCGTCTTCGCCGAGCCAGTCGAGCGCGACCTGCCGTGCGAGACCGGTCATCTGCGCATCGTTGACGAGCACCGGATAACGTCGTTGATAGTCCACATGCGCACGCGCGCCGAACACCGCCGCCTGTCCGCAGGCGACCGCCGTGATGCGCTCCTGCAAATAGTTGCGAACTTCGGGCTTCAACGCACGCACGGACAGACGCATCTCCGCGGTTTCAGGAATCACGTTCGGTGCTTCACCGGCGTGGATCGCGCCGACGGTGATGATCGCCATGTCGAGCGGCGCAATGTTGCGCGACACGATCGACTGCAAGGCCAGCACGATCTGCGCGCACACCACCACGGGATCGACCGCCTTGTGCGGCACCGCGCCATGACCGCCGCGGCCGGTCACCTTGATGATCACCGTATCGGACGAAGCCATGAACGAGCCCGGCAGGAAGCCGAACTTGCCGGTAGGGAAACCGGGCATGTTGTGCATCGCGAAGACCGCGTCGCACGGGAATTTGTCGAACAGGCCGTCTTCGAGCATTTTCTTCGCGCCGGCCTGACCTTCTTCTGCGGGCTGGAAAATCAGGTTCAACGTGCCGTCGAAATTCTTTTCCTGCGCCAGATGCTTGGCGGCCGCCAGCAGGATCGCCGTGTGGCCGTCATGGCCGCATGCGTGCATCTTGCCGGGGACGGTGCTCGCGTACGGCAGGCCGGTAGTCTCATGAATCGGCAGTGCGTCCATGTCGGCGCGCAGGCCGAGTTTGCGCGTGCCGCCGCCTACTTTCAGTTGCCCTACAACACCGGTCTGACCCAGCCCGCGATGCACGGTGTAGCCCCACTCCTGCAAGCGCTCGGCGACCAGGTCGCCAGTGGCGAACTCTTCGTAAGCCAGTTCAGGCTGCGCGTGAATGCGGCGGCGCAGCGCGATCATTTCGTCTTCGAGTTCGGCGATGCCCGCCGGGATGGCCATGGTGTTCACGATGTTGTCTCCGTCGATGAAAGCGTGAACCGAGCATAACCACGCCGATTTTCCAGCGGCAGGCGTAGAATCGTTGCGCCAGCAACCAGCGGTTGCCACCCACGTACGGGTTTTCCAGATGAAACTGCATCAACTCAGCACCTTAGCGGCCATTGCGGATACCGGCAGTATCCGGGCTGCCGCCCGTTCGCTCGACCTTTCGCCGGCCGCCGTGACCAAGGCCATGCGCGAACTGGAGGCCGATCTGCAAGCGCCATTGCTGGTGCGTGGCGCGAGCGGCGTCGCGTTCACGGAGTTCGGCCGCGCGCTGGTCGTGCATGCGCGGCTGGTGCTCGGTCAGTTGCAGCGCGCGGAGGCTGAGATCGAGGCGATGCGCGGCGCGGCGGCCGGCAAACTGTCGATCGGCGTCACGCCGTGGGTGGCGCTGACTTTTCTGCCGCCCACAGTGCAGCGGTTCCGGCAGCACATGCCGGAAGTCCAACTGGAATTTTTTGAGGGGCTGCTGGGCGTCGTGCAACCACGCCTGCGCGACGGCAGCCTCGACTTCTCGATCGGCCGTCCGCCGCCCGCATCGCCGCAATCGGAGTTTCACAACGTACCGCTGTTTTCAACGCATTCGGCGGTGTGCGCGCGGCGCGATCATCCGAAGGCGGGCTGCCGCACGCTGCTCGAACTGGAGGACGCCGAATGGGTGCTGAACTGGGACCCGGCAAGCCGCGAGTCGATCTCGGACAATCTGTTTCGCAAGCGCGGCATGAAGGTGCCGCATACGATCCATCTCGCGCACTCGCTCTCGGTCGTGCTCGGCCTGCTCGCACGAACGGACATGGTCAGCATTTTTCCGTGGCCGCTCGTCGAAGTGCTCATCGCAAAGGAAAACCTGTGGGCGCTGCCCTTGCGCGAGACGGTGGATGAAACCATCGTCAGCATCACCTCACGCCGCGGCGCGCCGACGAGTCCGGCCGCCACGTGTTTTCTCGAATGTTTGCGCGAAGTCGTCGACGAAGGCGCGCGCTCGCAAGACCCTGAATTGCGCCGCCTGTTTCATTCGATCGAACTGCTGCTGTAGTGATGTGCCGGGGTGACGGACCCGCGGCGCTGTAAGCTGAATCGCATGCACGCCCGCTATGCTTCGAGTGCGCAGCGGCGCGTCGCCCTGCCGCTATCCCGATCAACCGTGACCCAGAATCCCTACAGCGAAGCCGACCGTCAGGCACAGCCTCCAAGCACATCAGCGGGGTATGCCGACGACAGCGCCTCGCTCGACCCGTCCCATCACCGCGCGCTCGCCGAAACGCGACGCGCCGACGGCGACGAACTGGGCGCCGTCGCGCATCTGATCGCCGCCCACACGCTGGACGCCTACGCCGCCAGCGCACCCAACGCCAGCGCCGCGAATCTCTGTGATGTCGCGACCGGATACTTCATGAAAAGCGATCATGAGATCGCTGAATACTGGTACCGCCTCGTTCTGAAGCTCGATCCGCATGTCGCCGTTGCTTGCCAGAATCTGGCCGCCATCCTCGCAGGCAGCGGACGCGCGAGCGAAGCCGCTGCATATCGGGAACGTGCCTACCGGATCCAGCGTGTCTTCATCGAGGGAAGCGGCGCCGGGCAGCGCCGCGTGCTGATCCTCTGCGCGGCACACACCGCCGGCAATGTGCCGTTCGATGCCCTGCTGCCCAGCACGACCTGCTGCCGCATCAAGTACGCAATCGACTACGCTGCCGATGAAGAAGACCAGCAGCTCCCGGCCTACGACCTCGTGTTCAACGCGATCGGTGATGCGGATATCGCCGCCCCGCTCTCCGGACGACTCGCGCGCTTCGTCTCGCGCTGTGCGCGGCCCGTGCTCAATCCGCCCGACGCTATCGCCCGAACTCAACGGCACCGTACCGCTAGCCTGTTCTATGGATTGCCGGACGTGCAGGCGGCGCCTTGCGTACGCAGCGAAACCCCACCGGCTTCACGCAATGCGCTTGACGCGCTGCTCGCGGCGGACGGCATCGACTTTCCGGTCCTCGCGCGTCCTGCCGCGACACACGGCGGCGAGGGGCTGACCTTATGCGAGAGTCCCACCGCGCTTGAATCGTGGCGCTCGGCACAAACCGACGTTTGCTATCTCGCGGCGTTTCGCGACTACCGCAGCGCCGACGGCTTCTACCGCAAATACCGGATCATTTTTGTCGACCGGGAGCCGTTTCCGTACCATCTGGCGATTTCGCCGCACTGGATGGTGCACTACTACTCCGCCGACATGGAACAGCATCCGTGGAAGCTGGAGGAGGAGCGGCGCTTCCTCGACAATCCGCACGCCGCGCTCGGCGAGCGTGTCATGAGTGCGATCGCCGCGATCGGCAGACGGCTCGATCTCGACTACGGCGGAATTGACTTCACGGTGCTGCCCGACGGACAGGTGCTGGTCTTCGAAGCGAACGCGACCATGCTGGCGCACTTCGAGCGCGCAACCGGCACCCTCGCCCACAAGAATCCGCACGTGCAGCGTATCGTCGATGCATTCGAACGAATGATGTCGCGTCACTCCGCGACCTGAAGGTTCGTCCTGAGGTTCGTCCTGAGGTTTGTCCCTTACCGGCTGGACAGATGTTGCTGCAGATACGGCACGAAGCCGTTTTGCGTCGGACCGATCTGCTTGACGCAATCATCGTAGTCGGAGCCCATCGCGCGATCCTGGCCGTACATGCCACGGCACTGCGCGTACAGCGTGATCGTCGCCCCGCTACCCTTGGCCACGCGCGTGGCCGAATAGACTGCATGCCCCGAGCGGCTCGGAACATCGGTCTCGATCGCTACCGCGTCCGCGCGGACGATCGATGTATAAGAATGCGCCGCCACGTAGTCCTTCGTGAGGGACCAGGCCTTGTCGCACTGCGCCTGATCCCCGCACCCAACAGCGGCGTTACGCTGGGCGCTATCGAGCAGGCTCTCTGAGCGGGTGAAGTCGCGCGCCTGCGCCTCCTGTTTTTCGGCGGATGAACAGCCGCTCAGGGCAAGCGCAGCAAGTGCAATAGCGATAGTCTTTTTCACAGGTTCAAGGTCCGATGACGAATTCCGGCAAAGATTATAGACGCCAGCCAACAGCGTTCGCAGATTGGCACCGCCATCGGAAAACGGCCGGCGCAGTGATGTCTCTCACCGCCCGGCTGCGGCGCAGCTTTAACTCGCGTAACCCACCACGCCCTTGATCTCCAGAAAATCCTCGAGACCGAACTCGCCGTACTCACGGCCATTGCCCGATTGCTTGAAGCCGCCGAACGGCGCATCGGGACTGTAGTCCGCGTAGTTCAGATAGATCGTGCCGGTACGCAGGCGCTTTGCCACGGCATGCGCATGCTCGATCGAGGCGGATTGCACATAGCCCGCGAGACCGTAAAGGCTGTCATTGGCCATCGCGATCGCTTCATCTTCCGAGTCGTAGCCAAGGATCGACAGCACCGGCCCGAAGATCTCTTCGCGCGCGATCGTCATGGTAGGCGTGACGTTGCCGAACACCGTCGGGCGCACGAAGTAACCATCCTTCAATCCTTCAGGACGCCCCGGGCCGCCGGCCACCAGCGTGGCGCCCTCTTCGACGCCCACACCGATCAGCCGCTGGATCTTGTCGAACTGCTGCTCGCTGATGACCGGCCCGAGATCGATGCCCTTCGCATCCGCGGGACCGACGACCAGGCCTTCAGCCGCTTCCTTCGCGTACGTCAATGCTTCCGCGAGGCGTGCGCGCGGCACGAACATGCGCGTGGGCGCATCGCACGACTGGCCGCTGTTGTCGAAACACGCACGGGCGCCGCGCATCACAGCCTGCTTCAGATCGGCATCTTCAAGAATCAGGTTGGCCGATTTACCGCCCAGTTCCTGATGGACGCGTTTGACCGTATCCGCCGCGGCCTTCGCGACCTGCACGCCCGCACGCGTCGAACCGGTGAATGACATCATGTCGATGTCAGGATGACGCGACATCGCCTCGCCCACCGTTGCGCCTTCGCCGTTGACGAGGTTGAACACGCCGGCCGGCACGCCCGCTTCGTCGAGGATCTCGGCGAAGATGATGCCAGAGAGCGGCGCCAGTTCCGAGGGCTTGAGCACCATCGTGCAGCCGGCCGCGAGCGCGGGCACGACCTTGGTGGCGATCTGCAAGGCCGGCCAGTTCCACGGCGTAATCAGTCCGCACACGCCGACCGCTTCCTTGCGGATCAGAATGCTGCTCTTCACGTACTCGAATTCGAACGTGTCGAGCGTGCGGATCATCGTCTCCAGATGGGCGACGCCGGTCCATGCCTGCGCGTCGTTCGCATATTGCAGCGGTGCGCCCATCTCGCGGCTGATCGCATGCACCATGTCGTCGTAGCGCTTGCGGTAGACGTCGAGAATCGCTTGCAGCAGATCGATTCGCTGCGCGATCGTCGTTTCGCTGTAGGCCGGAAAGGCACGCTTCGCCGCGGCCACTGCAAGGTCCACATCGGCCGCGCCGCCAAGCGAAATCTGCGCGAACGCGGTGGCCGTGGACGGATCGATCACGTCGAGCGTCGCAGCGCCGGCCGGGTTTTGCGGATCGACCCACTGGCCGTCGATATAAAACTGTTTGGCGTGTTGCATGGGCTTGTCCTTTACATGAATGGTTGGGTCAGACGTCGGGCCGGCAAAGCGCCCGGGAACGGTATCGAATGCTTTACATCGACGCCGCTCAATCTGAATGTCTTCAAATCGAAATTCATCGCTACGCAGCTTTGGCTCAGACTCCGGTTCTGCTTCGATTCCGTCTTCGAATCACTCGTCTTCGATCACACTAACCAGGAGAGACACATGAGCACCATCACTTTCACCCGCATCGACGCTAAAGGCCCCGGCGCTTCCGGCCTGAACCCCGCCCTGCACGATCCCGCCGACGTCATTCTCGAAGGCGCCAAGGCACCACACGCCCTCAACGCCTTCTCCGACGCGAGCAACATGCTATCCGCCGGTGTATGGCAATGCGATGCGGGCACGCTGAAGCTGGCCGACCTGCCGATTCACGAAGTCTGCGTGCTGATCGAAGGCGAAGTCGTCATCACCAGCGACGACGGCCGCAGCGAACGCTATGCCGCCGGCGACGCCTTCATCCTGCACAAGGGCTTCTCGGGCACGTGGCACATGCCGGTGGCGACCAAGAAGTACAGCATCGTGTACTGCGGTTGATTCATACTGCATCGCAGCGTTGCTTCAACTAGAACCGCACCCCCGCACCTTAAGGTGCGGTACCCCTTAAGGTGCGGTTTTTTTATTCTGGCGGCAATCAATAAAAAACCACCAGTCACATCGATCACTACAGTAGCGACTACAACGGCAACTACATCGGGAAGCCCAGCGCCTTGATCGAATTGATCCAGAGACGCCGCCAGCCGCCGCGATCGTCGGCGCCATCGAACGCGTTGAAGGTGATCTTCGCGGCGATCCAGCGCAGCGGCTCCGGCGGAATGTAAGACGGCCCTTTGCGCGATATATCGAGCGACGTAATCAGCGTCTCGCGATTCCACAGCATGTCGAGGCCCATCTTCGCACCAAAGCGGCTGCCCGCCACGCCGAAGCCCGTATAGCCCGCGACGAACACGCTTTTGCCGCCGTGATAGCGGCGCGCGAACACGGCGCCACGCGAGCAGTAGTCGATCGGACCACCCCATGCATGGGTGAAGCGCACGTCGTCCAGTTGCGGGAATGTGCGGTAGAACGCTTCGGCGAGCTTGTAGTATGTGCTCTCGTCACGATCCGCGGCCGGATTTGGATCGCCGCCGAAGTGATAGCTCACACGGCCGCCGAAAATGATCCGGTTATCTTTGGTGAGACGGAAATAATTGAGCTGCGTGCGCGTATCGTAGATACCCTGGCGATTGTTCCAGCCAATGCGCGCCATCTGCTCGTCGCTCAACGGCGCGGTCGCGATGATGTGATCGCGCACCTGCATCACGCGGCGCTTGATATCGGTCACGCCCACGTCTGCGGTGCCGGTGCCAAGCAGCACGCGTGGCGTTTCGATGCTGCCCGCCTGGGTGTGCACCATCATCGTTGCGCCGAGATCTTCCATGCGCGTGATCGGCGAGTGTTCATGCAAACGCACGCCGAGTTTCAGCGCGGCGGCCTTCAGGCCCCACGCGAGTTTCGCCGGATGAATCGTGCCGCTGCGATTGCGCGACCACATCGCGCCTGCGAACAGTGGTGAATCGAGTTGTTCGCGTGCGCCTTTGCTATCGAGCAAAACGACATCATGCCCGTGGGCTACGTGCAGTTCGTAATCGCCTTTCAGATGATCGAGGTGGCCCGGATCGACGGCAACCGTCATCTCGCCATTCCATTCGACGTCCGCTTCAATGCCGTAACGCGTCAACGACTCCTTGAAGCCATCGAGATTCTCCTGCCCCAGTTTTTCCAGCACGTCGAGGTCCTGCGGAAAGACGCGCGTCGCATTCGGCAAACCATGCATCACCGAGGTGGAAATGATTCCGCCCGGACGGCCCGATGCGCCGTAGGCCACCTTCCCCGCTTCGACCAGCACGACGTCGAGCGACGGGTCCGCTTCTTTCGCCTGAATCGCGGCCCACAAACCGGTGAACCCACCGCCAACGATCACCAGATCCGCGGAAGTCGGTCCGATCAATTCCCGTTCGACGGCCGGTGCACGCGGATTGTCCAGCCAGAACGGAAACAGCTTTACCCCTTCAAACGCGCGCTTTACTGACTCGCTCATTTTGTTTGCCTACTCAACTTGAATACCATTGCATTTACTGCGCGACTGTTGCTTCGGTGCGGCCTTGGTGGCGCTTTGACGCAGCTTCTAATGCCACCTCGATGCTGCGTTCAGCGCCGTGTCACTGCGCTTTGCACTGAGCACCTCGAACCGCGCGATTCAACCCGCGTCCTGCGTGTCCAGCGCTTCTTCGCGTTCACGTCGCACGGCATGCTGCTGCGATTGCGTCTTCATTTGCACGCCGCCAGCCCTAAGCTTAGTCGCCGGTACCACCGGGTGCACGGTCGCATTGCGCTGCGGACCGCTACGCAACCAACGTCGGCCGAGCGGCCCATACACGCCATCCGGTTCAGGAAAGCACTGCAGCAACGCGATATACAACGCACAGGCCAGCGTCAGCGAAACCGGCATGCTGATGTCGAGACCGCCGGCGAGCTGCCCGAGTGGGCCGACGAACTGATCCGGCAAATTGACGAAGCACAGGCCGACCACCGCGCTCGGAATCCACGCGCCCATCGCGCGCCAGTTCCAGCCGTGCGTGAACCAGTAGTGACCACCACGGCCGCCGCGATTGAACACCTGCAGATCGTCGGAGAGATAGAAACCGCGCCGCGTCACGAAGCCGATGATCATGATCACCATCCACGGGCAACTGCAGACGTTGATCAGCACCGAGAACGTCGACACGCTTTCGACCAGATTGAAGGCGAAACGGCCGAGAAAGATGAAGCCGATGGCGAGACTGCCGATCAGCAGCGTGGCGCGCACGCGGTTCAGAAACTTGGGGAACATGCTCGACATATCGAGCCCGGTGCCGTACAGCGCGGTGGTACCCGTCGACATCCCGCCGATGATCGCAATCAGACACACTGGCAGAAAGAACCAGTTAGGCGAGATCGCCAGCAGACCGCCCACGTAGTTATTCGAGGCGATGAAATCCGGCGCCGTGCTGGCGATGATCGTCGCGGTAGCAAGACCGAAGAAGAACGGCACGAAGGTGGCCAGTTGCGCGAGCATCACCGCGAGGATCGTGCGCTTCTTCGGCGTGTTCTGCGGGATATAGCGAGCCCAGTCGCCGAGCGTGCAGGCGAACGACACCGGATTGCTCATCGCGACCAGCACGGCGCTTACGAAGGCCGGCCAGAATCCCACCGAGCCGAGCGCCACCTTGCCGGCATACGCGCTATTGAACGGCCCGGCGAACGCCACAATGCCGACCACGAACAGCAGACTCGCCGCCCACACGGCGATCTTGTTGACCCACAGCATGAAGCGGAAGCCGTAGACGCAGACGGTGAGCACCAGCACCGCAAAGAGACCATACGCGAAGCTCAGCGTCATCCAGTTGACCGGCAGGCCGAGCAGATGATTCGCACCGCCCACGAGCGCATCGCCCGAACTCCACACCGCCAGCGAGAAGAACGCGACGGCGGTCAACACCGCCAGAAAGGAGCCGACGATCCGGCCATGAATGCCGAAATGCGCACCCGACGAAACCGGATCGCTCGTGCCGTTGCGCGGACCGAACAGGCCCATCGGCGCAAGAATGCACGAACCGATTACTACGCCAAGCACGATCGAATAAACGCCCGCCTTGAACGACAGACCGAGTAGCACCGGAAAACTGCCGAGCACCGAGGTGGAAAAGGTATTGCAACCGCCGAACAGCAAGCGGAACAGATCGATCGGCCGCGCATAACGCGAGCGATCCGGAATGCGTTCAAAACCGAATGTTTCGACTTGGGTGATGCTGTTGCTGCTCATTGTCTCCAACTCCTGTAACGGCCAGGTCAATCACAATGGCTCGCCACGAGGCTGCGGCGTCCACTTTTCTCGGATGTCTGGACGCCACTGTAAAGACAATCGTCGCGGGCAAAAATATCGCCCGCCCAACCTTTACTTCGATCGCGGGCGATGTAAGGTGAAATGCCCGCCCTATAAGGCTCTACGGATGTAGCCGGAGGCCGCGCGGGGACTTCCTTCGGGCTTGCTCCAACGCAAACGTCGAAGCGAATAGCGAGAATCCGCGCTTCAACCCGGGCTCGCTTCACGCGCCTGGCGGCGCCGTTTCGCGGCGGCAACAGTTGGCAGCGGCACCGGCACCGCGCCGGACATGCCGTGCTCGATCAGAAAATCGCGGAACAGTCCGGCGACATGCGGCAGGCGTTTGTCGGACACATGCATCACGTACCAGTCGCGCTCGATTGGATTCGCGGGCAAAGGCAATAACGCCAGCAGACCCGCCTGAAATTCCAGCGAACACGCATGCAGCGACAGAAACGCAATGCCGAGACCCGCCTCGACCAGTTGCTTGATCGCTTCGTTGCTCGAGAGCTCAGACCCGATATGCAGCTTGTGGCCGGCGAGCCGAAACAGATTCTCGACCGTCGAGCGCGTACCCGAACCCCGCTCCCGCACGAACAGATTCGCGGTTTGCAGATCGTCCAGCGACAGGCGCTTCTTCTTCATCAACGCATGAGCGGGCGAGGCAACGAACGCCATTGGATGCTTGGCGAACGCCGTGGCCACCGTGCGCAATTCACGGGGCGCGCTGCCCATCACCGCAAGATCGATCTCGTGCGTGGCCAGCATGCGGATGATGTCGGCGCGATTGCCGACCTTGAATTGCACCTTCACTTGCGGGCGCGATTCCGTGAAGCGCACCAGAAAAGGCGGGATCAGATATTCGGCGGTGGTGATCGCGCCAATGCGCAACGTGCCGCCCTGCTCGCCATGCAAGGCTGCGAGATCATCCGCTGCGCCGTTCCACAGATCGAGGATTTCCAGCGCATAGCGCGCGAGGATTTCGCCCGCCGCGGTCAACTGCACGCCACGGCCCACCCGCTGCAATAGCGGCGCGCCCGCGGCCTCTTCGAGCAGGCGCACCTGAAGCGACACCGCCGGCTGCGTGAGCTTCAATTCTTCGGCCGCGCGCGACACGCTGCCGAGCTTCGCGACCGTATGCAAGGCTTTCAATTGACGAAACGTGGCGGCTTTTAACATAAGTGAAAACCTATATGTTGTGCAGAAACATTAAATTGCGCTGCGGTTTTGGCCGATTCTATACTGGCCCTGACAGATGAGGCGAACGAATACCGGACATAGCCCCGGGACGCCTTCGCCGGCTCGGCAAAGATAACTTCAGGAGGATACGGATCATGGCTGCAATCGATCAGCAGGGAGCCTCTACCGCGCAACACAGGGGGCAAGGGCAGCAAACGGCACAAGCGGCGCAAGCGGCAGCGCATCGCGTCGTGATCGTCGGCGGTGGGGTTGGCGGCCTTGGGCTCGCTACGCGACTGTCGGAAACGCTCGGACGCGCCGGTCTCGCGCAGATCGTGCTGGTGGATCGCTGGCCGACGCACTTCTGGAAGCCCTTGCTGCACGAAGCCGCATCGGGCCAACTCGATCCGGCCACGCATCAATTGCAATACGCCGTGCAGGCACAACGGCACGGCTTCGAATTCGAACAGGGCGAACTCGCCGCGCTCGATCGCACGAACCGGCACATCACACTGAATGCGCTCCACGACGCCGACGGCCGCGAAATCCTGCCGTCACGGCAACTTGCATTCGATACACTGGTCCTGGCCATGGGCAGCGTCACACAATATTTCGGTGTGCCCGGCGCAGCCGAACATGCGTTGCCGCTCGAATCGGTCGCGCATGCGGAAGCGTTTCGCCGCAAGCTGCTCGACGCCTGTCTGCGTGCCAACCATGCGCGACGCGCACGGACCGCGCAGGCCGACACGCCGGTGTCGATCAACATCATCGGCGCTGGAGCGACAGGTGTTGAACTCGCTGCTGCGTTGCGCGATACGGTGCGTCTGCTGAACCGCTATAGCCCGTTTTCACTTGATCCCGTGCGCGACTTCCGCATCCGTCTGATCGAAAGCAGCGAGCGCGTGCTGCCTGCCCTGTCCGAAACGATCTCGGCGCGCGCACAAAAGATGCTCGGCAGTCTCGGTGTCGAAGTACTGAACGCAACGCGCGTCACCGAAGTGCGCGCCGACGCCGTGCTGACGAATGAAGGCACGCCGCTCGCCAGCGACATCGCAATCTGGACCGCCGGCATCGCGGGGCCGCCGGTGTTACGCACGCTGGACGGCATCGCGGTGAATCGCAACGCACAGGTGCAGGTGAACCGCACGCTGCAATGCACGAACGACGCGAACGTTTTCGGACTCGGCGACTGTGCAGCCTGCCCTTCTTCTGAAAACGCGGACGCGTTTCTGGCGCCGCGCGCGCAGGTCGCACATCAACAGGCGCAGTTTCTGGCGCGTGCGCTGAAGTGCCGGATTGCTGGCGAGCCCTTGCCGGAGTTCGTCTATCACGACGCCGGCACCCTGGTCGGCTTCGGCCGCGAAGGCACGATCGGCAGTTTGAGCAACAGCTTGCTGACGCAGCCGGTGTTCGTCGACGGCTGGCTGGCGACTGCCGTCTACAAGCTCATCTATCGCCGCCACGTGATGACAATGACCGGCTTCGCACGCATGGCGCTCGATTCGGCGAGCCACTGGTTGCGCCGGCGCGTGCATCCGGTGATCCGGCTGCATTGAATTTAGCAAGCGCGGACGGCGTCTTTCAGAGTCTCAGATTCAGAAAACGCCGCCCGCACGACGCTCAATCGAGAAACTCCGTCGCCCGCTTGCGCAGCACCGCGCCGAAATCGTCGAGCCAGCCGATCGACAAACGCCAGCTCTGCCAATACAGATCCACATCGATATGCTTGCCGGGCGCCACGTCGACCAACTCGCCGCTCGCTAGATGCGGCGCGATCATCCGTTCGGGACACATGCCCCAGCCCATTCCCGTCACGCAGGCGCGCAAGAAACCGGCGACGTGCGGAATCCAGTGCAAGGGCGGATCCAGGTCGGCCCGCGTGATGCGGCGCATGAAGCGCTTCTGCAACTGATCCTTCGGGTTGAAATCGACGCACGGCGCGCGCCGTAACGACTCGCGCGTGACGCCGTCGGCAAAATGACGCTCGCGAAACGCCGGCGTGCAGACAGCCAGATAGCGCATCCGCCCGAGACGGGTCGAGCGGCAGCCCTGCACCGGCTCGGCTTGCGTGGTGACCGCGCCTTGCACGCTGCCGTCGCGAATCCGCTGTGCGGTGTGGTCCTGGTCGTCGATCACCAGATCGAGCAGCATCTCCCGCTCCACACAGAACTGGGCCACCGCGTCGATGAACCAGGTGCCCACGCTGTCGTCGTTGACAGCCACGCGCAGCGCCGGCCACGGTTCGACCAGCGCGCCGGGCAGCGCCGGCAACCGGCCGCTCAGCTCCGCTTCCAGCAACAACACGCGTTCGGTATGGCGGCACAGCAGCGCCCCCGAGGTGGTCGCGACACACGGCTGGCCGCGCTTGACGAGCACGCTGCCCACCCGCTCCTCCAACAGTTTGACCCGCTGGGAGACGGCTGAGGGCGTCACATTCAGTTCGCTGGCCGCACGGTCGAACGAGCCGTGCCGCACCACGGCGGCCAGCGCGTCGAGCAACGCATAGTCGAGCATTAGCGTTCCTTAATCGGCATTAAGTAAATTAGCTTCTCTTATGAGCAGCAAAACCGCAGACTAGCCTCGTTCGCTTTCCCCGTCTACTGGATCGATTATGAACTGGCTGTCTTTTTCCCACGGCGCCGCCCTGTGCGCGTCGCTGATCGTGACGATCGGCGCGCAGAATGCCTTCGTGCTGCGTCAGGGCATCATGCGCTCGCACGTCGGTAAGATCGTCGCACTGTGCGCGCTGTCGGATTGCATCCTGATCGGCACGGGCGTCGGTGGCGCGTCGGTCCTGGTGGAACGCTATCCGGTGTTCGTCCATACCATGCTGTATGTCGGGCTCGCTTATCTGGCGTGGTTCGGCATCAACGCACTGCGCCGTGCGGTGCGCCCGGGACATGCGGTACTGGACGCCAATGCGGACGGTACGGCGCCGGGCACGAGCGCAGCAGCACCTGTGCAACGTGCGCTGCCGATCATCCTGATGACGCTGGCCTTCACGTGGCTCAATCCGCACGTGTATCTCGACACCTTCCTGCTGATCGGCACGGCCGGCGCGCGCGAACCGGACGGCGCACGGGTGGCGTTCGCGCTCGGCGCGATGGCGGTGAGCGGGGTCTGGTTTATCGGTCTGGGTTACGGCGCCCGCGCGCTGGCGCCGCTGTTTCGCCGCGCGACGGCGTGGCGCGTGCTGGATGGCGCAATCGGCAGCATGGTGTTGCTGCTGGCGGTGACGCAGTTGCGGTGATCGCCGGCGGGCGCCCTACTTCTGCACCTGCTGCATGCCGAGCAGGTCCTGCACGAGTTGCGCCGACACGTAATGCGGTCCGTCGAAGAGATAGGTCCGATAGCCGCGATACGCGAGCAATTGCGGCGACAGTTCAGCAGCCGTCGCCGCGCGGAATGCACCGCCTTCGGCGGGACGAAATGCCTCGGCGATGATCCGCACACGATCCTTGCCGAGCCGCGCCGCCAACGCATCCGCATACTCCCGCGCAGCGGCTGGGCCGCGCGCATAGACACCGCAGCCATCTTGCAGAAACACGCCGACATCGTGCGGCAGCCAGCCGTCCAGCCACGCTGCCAGCGCCGTGCCACCGATATTCGCGTTGTCGTAGACACTGATCCACAGCGGTCGCGGCAGCTTGTCGAGCAGGGGCGCGAGCGCGGCGGCGTCCTTCCAGGTCGGGTCAACCTCCACAGGGAAGTAATAACCGTCGATGTGAACCGCCGGCCGCACGGCCGCCAGTTGCTTCGATTGTTCGACCAGTCGCGCTACCTGCGCACGGGCCGTGGTTTCGTCGAAACGTCCGGCGAGGCCGACGATCACATTACGCGCCCACGGTTCGCCGGCAATCCGTGTCCAGTCCGGCAGACGTCGAGCCGTTTGCATGGCGGTGCCGGGCAGAAACGACATGCCGTCCACCGCAGTCCATTGCACCAGCAGATCCGTCACGCCGAGACGATTCCAGTCGCCGCGCGGGTCGACATGATCATCGTCGAGTTGCCAGACTACGCCCTGCGCCAACGCGCCGGCGTCGCCCGCACCTGGCGCCGAGCAGCCGTACACGAGCGCGGCGCACACGCTCGCCGCCAGCAGCGCGCGGCGGCGCGGCGAGACCGGCCCACCTTCGCAAGTCTGCACTTCGTGTGGATTACGCATTGTGCTAGCGCTGTGCTTTGAAATGAACGTCACGATAATCCTGAGCAAGTTGCGCGCGATCGATCTTGAAGTTGACCGATACCGGCAAGGACCGGCACGCGAGCAATTCTGACGGGATCATATACGACGGCAGGCGCGCGGCCAGCAGCGTCTTCCAGTCGTGCAAAGCGTCGGGCAGCCGGACATCGTCGTTGCCGGTTGCGACGAACGCGACGACCCGCGCGACCGAACCGTCCGGCCGCCGCAACGGCACGGCTGCGGCGCTCGCCGCGCCGGGCAGCGCGCGCAGGGCCGCGTCGATCTCCATCAATTCGATCCGGTAGCCGCCCATTTTGATCTGATCGTCGATACGTCCGTGGCAGAACAGCAGTCCGTCGCTGTCGATCGCGCCCAGATCGCCGGTGCGAAACGCCCGCTGTCCGTTGTGAGTGAACATGCGTGCCGCGTTCAGGTCTTCACGATTCAGATAGCCGCGCATCACGTGCGCGCCGGCGATGCACAATTCGCCGGCGTCGACGAACACTTCGGCGTCGCGCTTGGCATGGCCGATCGGTAGACGCGCGTGATGAGTGAGCACCGCATCGTCGACGACGATCCAGGTGGTCGCCACGGTCGCCTCGGTGGGTCCGTACGTGTTGATGATTCGTGCGGACGGAAAGCGCTGGCGTAATTGCCGCGCGAGTGCGACCGGCAGCACTTCACCGCAGAACAGGAAGGTTTTGAGGGCAGGCAAGCCGTCTTGCGAGAACCGCGGATTGAGCAACTGCTGTTGCGCGAACGATGGCGTCGAGACCCATGTGGTCATGCCGTGCCGTGCGAGCGTGGTGAGAAACGCTGCACCCTGCGCCGTCAGCGCACGCGAGGCGAGCACCACGGTGCCGCCGAGCGCGAGCGTGCCAAACACTTCGTACATCGACAGATCGAAGCTGAAGGGCGCCTGATTCAGGAACACCGGCGCGTCGCCGAGCGCGAAGTCGGCCGCCATCCAGTCGGTCAGCGCCGTGACGCTTTCGCGGCCGATCTGGACGCCTTTGGGTTCACCGGTCGTGCCGGAGGTGAAGAGCACGTATGCGAGGTTTTTCTCGCGTAAAGCCGGCGGTGTTGATGCTTTTGATGCCGATGTAGATGCGGATGCCGATGCCGTCGACGTCGACGCGAATGTCGATCCCGATCCGGGTGCCGAAGTCGAACCCTCCGCCCCCTCTGCCGCGTCAAATTCGACCCACGCGCCCTGCCCGCTCACACTCACGAAGCGGCCACTATGCGCGTCAAAATACATCTGCGCGCCGAGCGTGCTCGCGATGCGCTGCATCCGTTCGTCCGGATAGATCGTATCGACCGGCACGAACGGCGCGCCGAGCAGAAGCGCCCCCACCATCGCCACAAAGAACGCCGCTTCCTTGTGACCGCGAATGATCACCGGCACATCCGCAGCGAATCCGTGTGCGCGCGCCAGGGCGGCCCATGCGTGGGCTTGTTCCGCCAACTCGTGCCAGCGCAAAGTGCGATCGGCGCCGATCACCGCCCACGCGTCGGCACGCACATCGGTATCGGCAAAGCAGTTCGCGCTCAGATCGAATCGCATGGCGCGCCTAGCGATTGGCGGCAATGAATGCGCAAAGCGCATCCACGGATGCCAGGTGCTCGGCGATCTCGGTCGGCGGAATCCGCA
This sequence comes from Paraburkholderia nemoris, assembly GCF_905221015.1. Classification (NCBI taxonomy): domain Bacteria; kingdom Pseudomonadati; phylum Pseudomonadota; class Betaproteobacteria; order Burkholderiales; family Burkholderiaceae; genus Paraburkholderia; species Paraburkholderia nemoris. The sequence goes on from NZ_CAJNBO010000023.1 coordinate 78,997, forward strand.
CACCGAATTGCATCTCGACGCCCATTACGATTTCGACGGCCAGCACCGAATCGACCAGCCCTGTTTCGAGCAGCAGTTCGTCGTCGCGCACGAGGCGCAGTACGACGGATTCGACCAGTGCCGCCACATCGGCGTGCAGCGTTTCATGTTGAGTCATTGTGTGCTCCTTGCGCAAACGTCGTTCCGGCAATCAGAACTGGAAATAAAGAAAACGCACTTCGCCATGCAACTGCGCGACGCAGAACACCAGCACGCCGACCATCGCGACGGTCCAGCGCAGCGAAGGCCGCCATGTCAGCGCTGCGGGCAAGCCTTCGGCCGCGCGGTCGAGCGCAGGCGAAAAGCGGCCCATCAGTTGATGTGAATTCGGCGTGCACCAGACGATCGCCAGCAGCGCGACGATCTGCAACGCAAGCGTGGAGCGGCCCGCGACCAGATGCAGCCACCCGCCAAGGCTCATGTTCGCCGTGCTCCAGGCAGGCCAGTCGGGCGCTTCGATACCGCGCAGACCGGCCATACCCTGCAACAACGCGAGCGCGTCGCCCACGCCATGTGCCCGGAAAAAAGCGAACGCAACCAGTGCGGCCACGAAGGTCAGCAGGACGTTGCCTGCATGGCGAACACGTGCTTTGAGGCTCAATGTGAGTGCCGTCGCTGTTCCTGCTGCAACCGCGCCCGCCGTCCTCGCCGCAACCGCCGGCTGAGCCGCCGCCCGCCACGCACGATAGGCGTGATTCACAGTGAGATACAACGCATGCAGCAAGCCGTAAATCAGATACTGCAATCCCGCGCCGTGCCAGATGCCGGCCAGCGCCATCGTGTAGAAAGTCGGCACGGCCACCGTCGAGAGAAAGCCGCTTGTCGAGCGTTGCGCGAGGCGCCCAATCGGCAGGCCACGCAACGCGCGGCTGCGGTTGATCCGCATCGCCAGCGGGTAGTACAGGTACGCCGTGAGGTAGCGCGTGAGCGTCATATGCCAGCGCTGCCAGAAGTCGATGATGCTGGCCGCCTTGAACGGCGAATTGAAGTTCAGCGGGAAACGCACGCCGAACATCTTTGCGAGGCCCACGGCCATGTCCGAATAACCGGAGAAATCGAAGTAAAGCTGCAGCGCGTACGCGAGACAGGTACCCCACGCCGCCAGCCACTGCAACTCGTGTGGCGCGGCGAAGCCTGCGTCGGCAAACGGTGCGATGGTGTCGGCAAACAGCAGCTTCTTCGCGAGACCGATCGTGAAGACAAACGCGCCGATCGACAGGTTTTCCGCGCGCAGCTTATAGGTGGCCGGCTGCGCGAACTGCGTCATCATTTCCTTGTGATGCAGGATCGGCCCCGCGATCAGATGCGGAAAGAACGTAACGAACTGCACGTAACCGAGCGGGTCGCGCTCCTTGACGATGCCCGCGTTGCAATCGAGCAGATAGCCGATCTGCGTGAAGGTGAAAAACGACACGCCGAGCGGCAGGATCACGTCCTGCATGCCGTGCGCGACCCAATCGGCCGGCGCGATGCCGCTTGCGTGCACGAGCGCGGTAAGCAGCGTCGCCAGATATTTGTAGCGCACCAGCAGCGCGAGGTCGGCGGTGATCGCGAGACCGAGCAACCAGCGGCGGCGAGCGGACTGCGCGGGCGCCGCGACAATCGCACAGCTCATCGCGTAGTTGAATGCGATCGACCCCGCCAGTAAGGCGACGAACGCCGGATTCCACCAGCCGTAGAACACGATCGACGCACCGCAGAGCCACGCCGCCGCAACGCGTGGCATACGTTGGCCAAGCAGGTAGTAGCCGGCCAGCGCCGGCGGCAAGAATAGCGTGAGGAAGATGAATGAATTGAATAGCATCAGGGTCAGTCCTGCCTAGCCGGTGCGGGCGCAGTGTGCGCTGGAACGGTGTCGACCGGCATCGACAGCGCGTCCTCCGACATTTCCCAGATCACTACGCGCACAGTCTTCGGCCATGTAGCGCGCTCGCGCCAAACCGCCTGCAACGCGCGGTCGAACTGACCGTCATCGAGGCTGACGTTCCACACTTCGCGGCCAAGTTGCTCGCCGAGGCGTTCGGCAAACGCGCTGCGGCGTGAAAACGAACTACCCGCGAGCAACACGTCAGCGGCAGGACCATCGTCGAGCAAGCCGCCGGTGCGTTGTGCCCGCAGTGTTTCCGCAGCGACGACATCAGGCGCGGGCCGCCACGCGTCCGGCACGTCATTCAGATTGGCCAGCGTGAGCAGATCGCCGATGCGCGGCGCGGGTTGCGCCGTCGCGTGCGTGAACGTGGTGTCGCCGGGTTGACCGAGCAGGGGCAACACCGCAGCGCCGACCACCTGCGCAGCCGCTTGTGCACCACGCGCATTCCAATGCACATCGGTACGGAAAAACGCGGGACGTGCAGCTTGCAACGCCGACAGCAATTCGACATGCGCGACGTTGCTCGCGGTCAACGCGCGAGTCCACGCATTCAGACGCTGCGTCATCCGCGCGTCCAGACGCAGCCCGCACAGCGCTTCGCTTTCCACGCGCGCTTTGTCAGGCACCGTCACCACCACGAGTTGAATCCCGGCGCTGCGTAGCGCATCCGCGTAACGATGCAACGAGGCGATGCGCACATCAGTCAGCGCGTCGCCGCCATCGGCGCGTTCGACGGGATCATGTCCCGGCTGCACCGGCGCGCGCAAACCGTCCGCATAGAACAGCCAGCCGGGACAGCCCTCGCGTACCTGATGCCCGAGTTCGCCAAACAATCGATATCGCGCCGCGGCTTGCCAGCGACGCAGCGACCGCGCATACGGCACGTCGATAGCGCGGTCGAGACTACGGCCGAAGCTGCCGTCTCGCCAGCCATGCGCGTCGAAGGACGCGCCGTCGCGCGCCTGCATGACAAGCGACACCAGCGCGCCCGCGCAACCAAGGCCGAGCAACAGCGCAACCAACCACGCGACGCGCCGATGCGCGCGCGCGAGCGGCTCAGCGAGCGGCCCTGGCGCGGCGGCAGCAGCGTGACCGTGCGCCGCGCCGGTGTCGTTGCCCGCTGAGCCTGCCGCTGTGCGACCGACCGTGCGCGCCTGCGGGCGTCCAACTGACTCGCTCATCAGGCGATAGCCTTGCTGAGACGTGCGAGGAACGCATCGTCGGCCATGACCGAGGCGGCGTCCCACTGCCCGGCCGCGCTCGGCAAATTCATCATCTGCCCTTCGTTGAATTGCCAGACGATCGCTTGCGGTGGATTCGCCTTGAACGCTGGCGATTCGACATAGTTGAGGAGCGTCTTCCACGGGCCGGTGTCCCCGAAAGTCCACGTCAAGCCGACCGGACGATCGATCGCGTTCGAGAGCTTCTGCGGAAAACCAAGGTAAGGCTGGACCATGCTGTTGCCGACCACCTGCACGACCGGCGGCCCGCCGTCGACGAGATCCGGCGACGCCACAACCGTGCGCACGATGAAGTGGTCCTTGCCGACCGCTTTCTTGCGCTCCGGGGGCAGCAACGCCGCGAGGTCGCCGTAACGGACTTCCTCGTTCCATGTGCCGAGCCGGCTACCCGCGCCCGCCGTCCCCTTCAGCGGCCCCGGCGCCGCGAGACGTCTGGCGACGCGCGCGGCGACCGCTTCGGCGGAATGAGCGCTCCAATGGTAGTCGGCGCGAATGTACTTTTCCTGCGAAGCATCGACCGCGGCGATCGCACCGTCGCCATCGACTATCTGCAAGCCGAGCGAGGCGCCATGCGCGCGAATCGCTGCGTAGCGGCTCGCAACACCCGCGGACATCGCGGTGCCATCCGGCAGATTCTCCCGGCATGAGCGGGCTTTGAGCGGTGCGATCACGATCACGCTACGGATGCCGCGCGCCGCCAGCTGATCCGTCGCCTGATGAATCAGATCGACGGCTTTCAGACACGCGGGCGTTGCGTCGTCGGTGAGACTCTCCCAGCCGGGATAGAGCCACAGATTGCGGCCTTCGATCACACTGGTCGACGCCGCGGCAAACGCGCGGCGCGGCAGCAGCGACAGCGCGCCGCCGAGCGGGGCCGCGGCCAGGGCGAGCAGCAGACGGCGACGCGTGTTGTTGGGTGGCCCGGCCTGAATGGACGGTTGAAAAAGCGGACGGCAGGAGTCGGTCATGTCGTGTTCCCCGAACTGATCTGAAGCATCTCTCATGTGGCACAACGTCGGCGGCACGCGCTGAAGCGCGGCCCGCGTTGCGATCTTCTCTTGATGTTCCTGCTACTTCTTGCTGCTACTTCTTGCTGCTATTTCGTGTTGCCAATGCGTGCGGCTCAATTGGCGGCCGGCGGCCACGCAAGCGCATCGCGCGCGCCGCTCAACACCGGTTTTGCCGCATCGCCGGTGACGAACAGGCTGTAGCTGTCGCCGGCCGCGAGCGCCGGCAAGGGCAGCGCCGCGCTCGCCGCCGCGCCGCACTGCCCCACCAGCTTCGCGTTGACCGGATTGATCGCGCGCGTGTCCTGCGCGCCTGCGGCCACTTGCGCGAACACCGTTGGACCGTTGCCGTCCACGCCGATCTTCGCGCTGCAACCAGGCGCGAAATTGAACGCGCGCAAAGTCGCCTTCAATCCATCGACACGCTCATAGCGGCCAACGATCTGCGTCGCATGCCACCCCGTCGCGTCATGGCGCAGCGCGACAGTGACGGCGTCGCCTGCACGGGTCGCTGCTTTTGCCGAACCGGCGGCATCGGCCAGGGCTTTGCCGTCGACCGTGACACGAGCCGCCGTGCCTTGCGTCAGCACGCTAAAGCGCGTGACCGCGCCCGGCGCCAGCGTCTGCGGCGCTTCGCTGCCGGCAAGCGCGACGCGTGCCGCCTGCGACGATGCGTTCAGCACGCGCAGATACGACGCATTGGCGGGCGGCTGCGGTCCATACAGACTCGCGACATCGTCAGCAGCCGCGTGCGCCATACCGGCCGATAGCAGCGCGACTGAGGCAACGGCCACTGCGATTACCGTTGCCAGCTTCGATTTACCCAAGCGGTTTCTTTTCATTTGATTGGTCCGAAGTCAATACGAGTAGATCGCGCCGAAGAACACGCCGCGCGCCCGTTCGTCGCCCGTGATCTTCAGGCGGTACTGCACCGACAGATCGATATACGAGCGCGGTGCGTCATATTTGCTGTCGCGGAACCAGTAACGCGTCGAAATCCCCACGCCGGCGCCGAGCGGAATGCTGTGGTTGATACTCGAGTCGTAGTCCGCGCCGATCACCGCATACGGGAACACGGTCCACTTCGGGCTGTAACGGTCCATGCGGAAGGTGCGGCCCAGTTCGAGATTGGTGGTCGCGTAAACCGATCCCGCGTTCAGATAGGTGCCCGTTTCCGCGTAGACCTGCGCGGTCCACCACGACGGCACGTCCACCCTGCGTTCAATGCCATAGCCGCCCGAATAGGCGAGCCGCGCGAGCCAGTCGGGATTGACCTGCGAGCCGATCGGAATGATCCGTTCGAAGGCGACGATCGCGTCGATCTGCGAGAACGGCTTGGCGCGTGCGCCAACGGTGGCCTGCAAGGTATCGACGCCGCTCGCGCCGCCGTTCTTCACGCCGAAGCTTTCATAGCCGCGTGCGTAGAGTTCGAACATCCGGTCGCCGAGACTGCCGAACGGACGCCAATAGGCTTCGACGCCGGCCTGCCAGTTGTTCGACGTGCCCGGCGTCGGCGACGACGCATAGCCCGGCTGCATGCCCGCGCCGCGATAGTTGAGCGATGCGTCGAAGCCCCAGTTGCGAGTGGCCTCGGCGTGCGCGCTGCGCATCTCGTTCAGTTGCGCCGGCGTGGCCGGCGGCGTGTCGTCCGTTGGCGTGGCGCCGCTTGCGTCGATCGCGCGCTCGAAGTACTGCGCGGCTTCGCGATTGCGGTGCGCCTGGACGGCCGCATAGCCCGCGTCGGCCGCGGCGCTGACCGGCATGGCGCCGGCCTTGTCAGCCATACTGAAGCGCTGGTACGCGACCTTGTTGTTGCCGGCGCGTTGCGCGATATAGGCGGCCGTCATGTCGGGCATGGCGTCGAGCATGCCGGCATCGATCATCTTTTGCGCTTCGCGCGTCGCAGCGGCGTCGTCGCCGGCCGTGCTCAGCGCGTTGATCAACTCCACACGATGCTGCGGATCGTCCGGCGCCCCCTTGACCGCTTCGCGTGCATAGCCGACCGCGCCGGTTTTGTCGTTCGCGGCTGCGGCGGTCGCGGTGGCGCGTGCCGCGGCGAAACCGGCATCGGCGGCGTAGACATCGCAGCTTGCGCCGAACTGATCGACGACGCAGTCGATGACCGGGCGCCGCGCCGGATCGAGCGAGGCCGTTGGGGCGGTCGCTGCGTTCGTTGCGCTCGACGCATTCGGCCCCGCCGAAGCATGCGCCAACAATTGCCGCGCCTGATATCGACGCAGCGCGATCGGCGGATCGGTGTCATCGCGGTTCATCTTCAGCGGCGCAAGCAGATCGAGCGCGCGCTGCGGCTGTCCTTCTGAAATCCACACATCGGCAATGATCACGCGCGCCACGCGCTGGTTGCGCTGGGTCGCGTCGTTGGCGTGCAGCGCCTTGGCGAAGTCCGCCTCGGCTTCCGCGGTCTGACCCTGCGCGGCAAGCGTGTAGCCACGCAGCGCGAGCGGCATGATTTCCGTATCGTCGGCGGCAATCGCCTCACTCGCCGCCGCCTGCACACCGGGCAGATCGTTCGCGGCGAACAGCGCGTCGATCAGCTGGATGCGGTAGCTGACCAGATCCGGCGCATAGGCGACCGCCTCACGTGCGAGTGCGGCGGCCTCCGCATAGTCGCCCTTCTTGCGCGCCGCGAACGATGCACCCGACGACTTCGGCGCCAGACGGCTGCCGATAAAGCTGCGCCTCACACGCAGTTCGTCGTTGTCACCGAAACGCTTGCTTGCAGCGAGATCGGCGTTCCAGGCATCGGTGTCCTGACCGGCCGCGCTCGCCGCGTCGATCAGCAGCAAGCGCAGGCGCAGCAGATCGGGGCGCAACGCGATCGCCTCGTTCGCGTACCTGACCGTGCCCGAAAAATCCTTCGCGGCATACGCCTTGTAGGCCTGCTGCGCGGCTGTCAACGCGGCGCCGGTCAGCGCGTCCGGGTCGCCCGGCTGCTGGCGGCCGGTGCGTGAAGCCGCGCGCGTCGACACGTTCAGCGCGTCGATCTGCTTGCGACGCGAAACCAGCGCCGGATCGCGGCCGATCTGCGCGATCGCGTCGCCGAGCGAGCGGCTCGCTTCGCTATAACGGCGTTGTGCGGCAAGCGCGTTGGCGAGCAAGACTCGCAGCGACACGACATCGGGACGTTGGCGAACCGCCTCGCGCGCTCGCGTGATTGCGCCGGTGTAGTCGCCGCGTCCATAGGCGGTATAGGCGTCCTGTGCCACGCGATAGGCGGCGCCGCTCAACGGCAGCGTATTGTGTTCGGATGAGGTCGCTGCAGCGCTCTGCGCAAACGTCGCCGCGCTGCTCAAGCACAACGCGCCGGCCACCATTGCAGCGGTAATGCCACGCAACGTGAACGCTGAAGCCGCGATCGAAGCCGTAGTTAAAGTCGCCGTTGAAGCTGTCGTCGAAGCCGTCGTTGCAGCGCACGCGGAAGCGGACGCCACCGTCGAGCCAGAAGCCGAATTTGCCAAAGAAGCACGCGCCATCCACGCACGCCGGAAGAAAAAAGAATCGCTCATTCGGATGCCGCCAGAGCGCCCTGAAGGCGGCGCTGTTGCTCAATTACGTTCTCAAGTGCGGCACGCGAGATCACACCGCGCGCCACCATGTAGTCGCCGATGCGGCCGTGGCGATCCGGGCGATAATCCTGCATCGCCGCTTCAAAGGCCTCGCGTCGCACGTGGCCATGCTCGATCAGCAGATCGCCGATCAGCGGCACGCTGCGCGGCGGCACCGGCTCGACGCCGCCGGCCGACGATGCGCCCGCTGACGCACCTTGCGCGGCACCCGTCGGTCCCGCCTGCCCACCCTCGCCTGCCGGCGCCGCGATCTCGACACCACGCAATACGCGCAACCCCGCGGCGATCTCGCCCTCACGAACGATCTCCTGCACGACCACGCCACCGACCAACCCGCTCAGTTCCGCGACCACCGGTTCGGCGAGCGGACTCGCGGTCAGCAGAATCGTGCGGCCGCCTGCGGCGTCAGCCTGCGGCAACACGCGATGGCGCACGATCGCTTCGAGCGGCAATCGCGCGGCGTCGTCCTTGATGCGTTCGAGCACCACGTGGCCACGCGGCAAATCTGACTGGAAGGCAATCGCTTCCGCGAGGGTTTCCTCGTCGAGCCACCCCTTGGCCATCAGCACGCGACCGAGTGGCGCTTCACGCGCATGGCTTTCGCCGAGCGCCTGTTCGAGCTTGTCCGGATCGATGGCCTGCCACGACAGCAGCAGTTCCCCCAAACGCTGACGGCGATTATTAAATCCATCGGCGGACGGGAAGTCATGCATGGTCTTGTCCCATGCCAGCCGCTTGCCGGTCACGAGATGCGTGAGGAACATCTTCCACGCACGCGAGACAGCCATGAAGTTGATGAAGTTGCCCACCACCATGCGCGGCACGGCCAGCACGCCGTGCTCCCAGCCGTACAGACGGGTCACGAAATAGATCCGCTGCCCCACGCGCAACAGCAACGCACAACCGTTGGCCCACAGCAGCGCTTGCAACCAGGGCGAATCGGCGAACGGCGAAGCGATCAGCTCCGGCATCCAGCCGAGCAGATCGGCGCCGGCGAAAAGTAGAAACTGAATCACCAGCGCATACGCGATGATGCCGACGAACGCGGTGACAATGCCTTTACGGTCACGGAACAACAAATAGCGATTGGCGAACGAGCCGCTCCAGCCGGTCTGCTTCCACCCTTGCAATCCGATGCCGAGCGTCCAGCGCGCACGCTGCCGGTAGGCGGTGCGGAACGTATCGGGAAAGAATTCGCGCACGCACAGCGGCATCGTCACGGTGATGTCGCGTTCCTTGCCGAAGCCGAACCACGACTTGCGGCGCGTCGCGAATTGCACCGGGAAGCGCGCGAAAATCGATTGCATGCCCATCTTGCCCAGACGCGCGCCGACGTCGTAGTCCTCGGTGAGGCTTTCGGTGTTGAACGGCTGGCTATCGGTCTCGGCGATCAGCGCAAGCAACGCGCGCCGCGAGAAACACGTGCCCACGCCCGCGGACGGCACCGAACCCACGAGGCTCTCGCGCACCACCAGATCCTTCGCGTGCCATTCGGCGAACTCGTCCATATAGGTGCCGGCCACGAGTTCGAACCAGTTGCGTTCGAGCGAGGCCACCGGCAACTGGATCATGTCCTTGCGCGGCAGCAGGTAGTTGAAAAAGCGCAACTCGACCGGATGCAGCACGTCTTCGCTATCGTGCAACACGACGCCCGCGAACTCGATGCCGGCTTCTTTTTCGTGCTTGAAGATCGCCTGAATCACCCAGTTCAGACAGTCGGCCTTGCAGGTGGGACCGTCGTGCGGCACTTCCACGCGACGCAGCTGTTTATAGCGGCGGCGCATCCGTTCGACTTCGGCGATAGTCTGCGGGTCGTTCTGATAAGTGCCGACGAACACCACATAGTTGCGGTAGTCCATCACCCGCACCATGTCTTCGATCATTGCCGCAACCACGTCGTACTCGTGCCACGCGGGCACCATGATCGCGATCGGCTGCTCGTCGCGCTGATACAACTGCGCGCTGGTGAGCGGCTTGTAGGCGCGCTGCACCGTGAAGTGGCGATAGAGCGTGCGGGTCCAGTACCAGAGATCGATGAACAGATCGTCGAGGCTGGACAGCAGGATGATGAACGCCACCAGCGCCGCGACGTATTCGAGCCCCTGGTAATAGTGAGCTACCGCGTAGCTCACATACCATTTGATTGACGCGAAGCTCACGACTTGTCCTGATTCCTGCGGCGCGCCACGTTGGCGACCAGCAGCAATACGATCAGCAAAGCGACGAGGCCTGCCGGGATGCCCCAGCGTACCCAGGTCTGCATGAACCACGGGCCTTGCACGTCCTCTGCGTCGATTACTTCGCCCGGATGACGCGTATCGAACTGGCGCAATGTGCCGCTGCCGTCGACGATCGCGACGTCGCCACGCGTCAGTTGCAGCGATGCCGGCAGAATCGCCGCCGTATCGCCCACCGTGCGATACACGATGCCCGATACGCTGCCCGACTGGACCGCTTCGATCACGCCGACGCGGTTCAAACCCGAAATGTCCGCCAGCATCTTGCCGGACGCATCGGTGAGCGACAGACGGTCTTTCGACAGACGAGCGAGGCTTTTCTCATCGGCAAGCTTGACGTCGGCTGCAAGGAAAGCGCCCTGCGGGCTCACCGCTTCGCCGTCACGCGCGACGCTGAAGGCCGCACGGGTCGGCGCGATGCCGCTCGCGTTGGCGAGACGCGCGACGCGCGACAGCACTTGCGTGGCGTCGTTCAGATACGAGGCCGGCACGATCACATTCGCTTCCGACGCGAAACGCGCCACCATGCCGGTGAAGTCGTCGCCGACTTTCGCATCGGTCAGCGTCAAATGGCTGCTCGGCAGCACGGCAATCGGATGGCCCTGACCGCGCGCCTGGCAGCCGCCTTCCGGTTGACGCTGGAACACCACGCGCAGCAGGTTGTTCGGGGCGAGCGCGTAATGCGGCACGCGCGCGGTGATGCGCTGCGGTTTGCCGTTGGCGGTCAGCAATTGCGAGCCGATCAGCACGTCGTTGAAATAGATCGAGGCGGTTTGCGCGGTGTTGTTCAGCGTCGGCGATGCGGCGACGTCGAGCACCACGGTGCCCGGCAACTTACCGTTACCCAATGCGCGCCCAGATCAAAACTCGCGTCCCAGGTGGCGCGGCCCTGCACGTCAAGCGTGCGCGGCTGGCCGCCCAGCAGCGCCAAGGCGATTTCGTCGCCACGCGTGTTCGGTGCCGTGTCGATCTGATGAACCACGAGACGGCTCGTCACGTCGATCGGACGCCAGGAGCGCGCGAGAACCGCGACGCCGTCGTTATCGCTGACCACGATCGCGGTCTGGCCACCAAGGTGAGCGAGGCGCACTTCGCCCGCGGCGAGCGGCTTCGCGATCGGATCGATCGCGCGGGCACGCCATGCGTCGAATGCCTCGGTTGCGCCGGGCGCGGAGCTAGCGACCTGTTCGCGCAGGGCATCGAGGGAAGTCTTCAGCGTGTTGCGCACCGTGTCGTCGGCGACGATCACGTCCGGCGCGAACGCCGAGCGCGGCGTGAGTGCGATCAAGGCGCCCGCTTCCGCCGGGTTCGCCAGCTTGTGCGAACCGCCCGCGGCCAGCGCCGCAAAAGCCGGAATCGCGCGCAGCGGCGCCGGCACTTCGGTGTCACCCAGATCGACAGTGTCGCCCACCGCCGGCCACGTGCGCGTTGCAGGCGTGCGGCCTTCGCGTTGAAGTAGCGCTTCGACGCGCCAGCCTGCGTCGAACGCCGGTGCCGCGAGCGTGTTCGCGCCGAGCATCACCACCGGTTTTTGCGGCAAGGCGCTCCACGCGCTGCGCAGATCGACGATCGCATCCGGGTCGTAGCGATAGGTCAGGCGCGAAGTCGGCGCGATGCGCCAGACGTTGCCGATCGCGGTCTGATCGGTACAGACGTTATCGCTCAGCACCGACGACCAGTCGAGGCCCACGCGCACGAACCCGCTCGGCCGCGCCGCGCCGTCCACGCCGAGATTCGCGGAGGCATCGCCCTGGTCCTGCGCCGGGCTGCGCGAGAGAACCGGCGAGCCGTCGAGCGACACCAGCATGGTCGTGCGGCCGCCGTTGCCGCGCAGATAGCTGCCGTCGATCTGCAAGGCCGCGTCACTCAACGGCACGCCGGCCGGCACGGGCAGATACAGTTCCTGACGGCCTTCCGGTGCCCGCAGCACGACCGGATCGCGCATGCCCAGGTCGGTGAGCGACACCGTGCGCGTAGCGAGACGGCCGCTGCCGAGTTGCGCGAAGCTGCCGGCGACGTCGGCCGGCTGTTGAGCATGGGCCGTCGAGGCGAGCAACAGCAGCGCCGCAAGTACATTCAGACGGGGGCGCGTGAGGCGGCGCATGGGCGTATTGGAGGTCACGGTGTCTTTTCTCTTGATTGGCGCGCAAACACTAAAGCTGATTCGCACTGCATGGATTGTCTGGAACTGCGGCCCGTGCGGCGTTATTGCACGGCTTGCGCGCGCTTCACGTGCGGCGCCTGCCCGGCCCCACCGATGCCTCCGCTCACGAACTCGTGGAACGGACGCCCGGTCAACGCTGCGACGATCCGTTGCGATGCCTGGCCGTCGCCGTATGGGTTGACGCGATGCGCGAAATCGTCGCGCTCGCCCGCGTCGTGGAGCAAGCCCGTCACCGCGCGGACGATCGCTTCGCGCTCCGTGCCGACGAGGCGCACCGTGCCGGCCGCCACCGCTTCCGGACGCTCGGTCACGTCGCGCATCACCAGCACCGGTTTGCCGAGCGCGGGAGCTTCTTCCTGCACGCCACCGGAGTCGGTGAGAATGATCGAGGCGCGCTGCATCAGACGCACAAAACCCAAATAGTCGAGCGGATCGATCAGATGCACGTTGCGCGCTGTGCCGAGGGTTTCCTGCACCGGGCCGCGTACATTCGGATTCAGGTGCACCGGATAGACGATCTGGACCCGGTTAGTCCTGGCCAGCTCCGCGAGTGCCGCGCAGATGTTCGCGAAGCCCGCACCGAAGCTCTCACGGCGATGGCCCGTGACGAGCAACACCGGCAGTGCGCCGTCGAGGAACGGCAGGCGCGCGTCGAGTTCGGCGCGCAGTGCCGCGTCGTTGTCGATGCGCGCGGTAGTGAGGTTCAGTGCGTCGATCACCGTATTGCCGGTCACGATGATCTTGCCGTGCAGTGCTTCGTGGGCGAGGTTCTCTTTCGAGCTCGCGGTGGGCGCGAACATCAGATCGCTCATGACGTCGACCACGCGACGATTCATTTCCTCCGGCCACGGCTGCATCAGGTTGCCGGTACGCAGACCCGCTTCGACATGACCGATCGGGATCCGCCGATGAAACGAGGCCAACGCTGCCGCGGACGCGGTGGTCGTATCGCCGTGCACCAGCACACGATCCGGCTGAACGCTTGCGAGCACGTCATCGAGCGACGCGATGAGACGCGAAGCCAGACCGTTGAGCGTCTGGTTGCCGGTCATCAGCGCGAGATTGTGATGCGGCTTGATCTGGAACAGGTCGAGTACCTGATCGAGCATCTGCTGATGCTGGCCTGTCACGCAGACTACCGACTCGATGCCGGCGTCAGCTTCCAGTTGTTTGACCAGCGGCGCCATTTTGATGGCTTCCGGCCGCGTGCCGAAAATCGACAGAATCCTCGTTGGCATATGTCCTCGATCTTTATTTGAATGTTTTATTGGCGGCAGGGCGATGCAAGGCACGCGTTAATATCGCACCCCCATATTTACCGATCTGACTTGCCCGTCGCCGATAATTCCCGGCAGTTCCCATATACGCCGGGAACAATCGATCGGATTCAATAACTGCCGACTGGATTCACGTGAGCGCCGTTTGAACAAGCGGCCATTGATGGTGAATCGACGCGCATTCTAACGCGGATTTCGCCTTATCTCACAATGGATTTCCCCTATCGGGCGCGCCCGCGGCAGCGCACCGCAGCCATGAAAGGGGACTTTTGCCGACGAAGCCGGGGGATTAAGCCGGCGCAAACGTTTTCCGAATGTTTATGAAAGCGTTAAATTTTAGCCAATCATTTTTAAAATCTGTAAATGTTAAATTCGAATTAACAGTTTCCTGGGTTCATTTTCGCAAGTGGAATAGCCCGTCGATTAAGGCTGCGCAAACGTTATCGGCGAATTGGAGGCGGTGCGGGCAATATCATGAACTACTCGTTCAAATTGACCGTGTGTCTCACTTGCTGGATTAATGGTCCGACTTCCGTCGGCGGCTTGGAGAGTTGCCACTCGGCGAATAGGCGGATGCCGTGCTGTTGCAGCAACGCGACAGTGACGCCGGCGGCGGGATGGGTTTTGCTGTGGAGCGTGCCCGTTCAGCACGCGCTGAATTCCCCAGGATAAAGCCAATTACGAGCCGAACGAATCGGCATAGATCAATCGCTTCATAAGGGTTCCGAATTATATGAGGCGGCATGACGAAGCGCGTTTCCAGCACGCGTTCGAAGATCATCAGTTGATTGAGTTTCGGCTCGCGGATCAGGAGCGCCGCTGTTCGTCCTGCCGTTGGGCACATCTATTGCTGTATATCGCTCGCCGGCAACAACCCGTCAAAGCACGCAGTGCCCACAACGAGTAGCCGTTTTCAACTTCGATCCAGCAATCCATCGGTGGGAGGCCCCATGCTTCGATACGCTGTAATCTTCTTCATCATCGCGATCATCGCCGCGGTATTCGGCTTCGGCGGCATTGCCGCAGGCGCAACGGAAATCGCCAAGGTCCTGTTCTTCATCTTCGTGGTGATCTTCCTCGTCACCTTGCTGATGGGCGTGATGCGACGTTGACCGCCGCATCGAACAGCTAAGAAGAAACACCCGCCCCGATGCGAGGATCGGCAGCGCGTTGCAATACTTGCCACACGGTATTGCAATAGTTGCTGCCCGCATCGGGGTTTTTATCGCCAGCGCACCTCAGCGCACCTTCCTCACGCCGCGCGCGCGATCCTCGTCGGCACAGTCAACCTATGCGACCAGTTCGCGAGCGTGCGCGTCGCCACCGGTGGTTTGCTCAAGATCGCGCTGTCGTAGTGCTTTCCGTCAAAGCGCACGAAATCGACAATGCGAAACCCCTGCCCTCTGTAAAACGCAATCAGGTGTGCAGCCGGTTGCGGCGTATCGAGCGCGAGCTCCGCATAGCCGCGCGTCGCGGCCCAGTGATCGGCGAAAGCGATCAACAGCGTACCGATGCCACGCGCTTGCCACACCGGCTCCACGCCGAACTGACGCAAGCTGGCAATATCGTCGCGGCGGTATAGATCGCACAACGACTCACGGTCCGGCGCATACAGCGTCATCGTGCCGACAATGCGTCCTTCGCAGACCGCCACATAGCAATCGCCCCGCATCGCGCGTGAGCGTGTCGTCTCCACCGTTTGATCCACACAGGTGCAATTCAGCCCCATCGAACCGAGTCGGGTGAAAGCACGATGCAGCAGCGCGGTCAATGCAACATACGAATCGCGCGACGGATCGAAGCGGCGCAGTTCGACACGGCCCACGCCGTGACAGACGTAATCGATACGGACGGATTGCTGCGTCGTTGCACGTCGCTTCACGTTGAGCACCTCGCGCTATCAAGATGCACGAAGTGTAGATTTCACGCGTAGGCGTCTCAAGAAAAAATGTCGTAAAAACTCACATGGGATGAGCGTGCCGACGTGCCTGCCAGTAGGTTGCCGGCACAGCTTGCCCACGCCCTAGCCTGCCGGCATCACAAGCGGCTCGCTCTCCCGCAAACCAAGATGCAATTCCTCGCACAGGAACGTCTGCAACGTCTGCACAGCGGCCGCCTGCGCACCGGAGACCGGGCGCATGAAGAGTCCGAAATCGGCGGTCGGCGCATCGGGCAATCCATCGGCCTGACCGAGCACGCGCATCGACTCCGAGCGGATATTGCCGTCGAGCAGCACCGACACACCCAGCCCCGCTTCCACGGCCGACTGCACCGCCGGCAAACTGGTGCTGGTGCACACAATGCACCATGCAATTCCCGCGCGCCGCAGCGCCGTCAACACCTGTTGTTGCCACAGACACGCGCCGCCGAACGCAACCACCGGCAGCACGGCGTCACCGTCACGGCTAAACCCGCGCGCGCCGACCCAGAAGAGCGGCTGCGTCCATGTCAGCAGCGGCACCGCGTCGACCAGCGCTGGGTCTCCCACCACCACGTCGAGGCCGCCGTCCGCAAGCCGGCTCGACAATGCCGAACTGGTATCGACGACGATCTCCAGCGCCACCTGCGGATAAGCGATCGAAAAGCGCCGCAGCGCGCGCGGCAGCCGACCAACCGCGATGTCTTCCAGCATGCCGAGCCGCACCGTGCCGGACACCTGTCCTGCGCTCAGCGCCCGCCGCGCATCAGCGCCCGCGCCGAGGATCGTATGCGCGAACGGCAGCAGCAGATGTCCCGCCTCGGTGAGTTGCACGCCACGCGGCGAGCGGTCGAGCAACCGCTGCCCCAACTCCTCTTCGAGCCGGCGCAATTGCATGCTCACCGCCGCCTGGGTGCGCGCAAGGCGGGCCGCCGCCACACCCACGGCGCCGGTTTCCGCCACGGTGACGAACGCGCGCAGGAGACTGCTGTCGATATCTCGGGTCATCACGTTTCTTGAAGTGGTCATAAGAAATATCAACTTATCTTAATACCGCCTGCACCGATAAGATAGCTTCCACCCCATCCGAAGAGCGGTCACGAGGCCAAGATGCAGGACACCACCATCAAACCCGCGCGGAATCCTGTGCCAGCACCAGCATCCGTGAAGCCCGTCAGTGCCGCAGCCGGCGCAGCGCTCCTGTGCGTGCTGTCGATGTCGAGCGTGCAGTTCGGCGCCGCGCTCTCCGCACCGACGATGGCTGAGTACGGCTCGCTCAGCACCACCTGGTTGCGTCTTTGCTGGGCGGCCGTCGTGCTTGCGTTGCTGGTGCGCCCGCGTTTCTTCACCTACTCGCGCTCGCATTGGCTCGCGGCCGGTGCGTTGGGAGCCGCGATGGCCGGCATGACGCTGTGCTTTTTCGCGGCGCTTCAGCGGATTCCACTGGGGCTCGCCGTCGCGATCGATTTTCTTGGACCGCTCGCCGTCGCGACTTTCGCGGTGCCCCGCGCGCGAGCACTACTGTGGCCGGCCCTGGCGATTGCCGGCGTGCTGCTGCTCTCGCGCGATCGCGCAGGCTGGATCGGCGAACCGTTCGGCGTATTGCTCGCGTTCGGGGCCGCACTCGGCTGGGGCAGCTATATCGTGCTGATGAAAAAGATCGGCACGGTGTTCGCCGGC
The DNA here is from genome assembly GCF_905221015.1 of Paraburkholderia nemoris. Lineage (NCBI taxonomy): Bacteria > Pseudomonadati > Pseudomonadota > Betaproteobacteria > Burkholderiales > Burkholderiaceae > Paraburkholderia > Paraburkholderia nemoris. The sequence continues at coordinate 96,017 of NZ_CAJNBO010000023.1, forward strand.
CTTGAAGGATTGTCGGTGTCGCTGATTGCAGCGGCACTGGTTGCCACGCCGTTCGGCTTCGCGCAAAGCGGCATCCACATCGCCGCGGGACAGATCGCCGCAACCGCGGGCCTCGCATTGCTGGTCCCGCTATTACCCTATGCGCTGGAAATGGTGGCGTTACGGCACATGCCGGCCGCATCGTTCGGGATACTGATGAGTGTCGAACCGGCGATCGGCGCGCTGGCCGGCTTCGTGGTGCTGCATCAACCGATGGGTATCCTGCAGATCGCAGGCACGCTGCTGGTGGTTGCGGCGAGCGTGGGCGCCGTGGTGGCGACTCGCTGAACGAACGCCGTTGAATCGCTGCGTGCGTGTGCGTGCGCAGCCCTCAGGCGATATTTTCCGCTTCGTAAAGACGCCGGCCCGCTGCGTCCTTCGCGCCGAGGATCGGCTCGATTTCAATTGGCCAGTCGATCCCGATGTCAGGATCGCTCCACAAGATGCAGCGCTCGAGTTCGGGGAACCAGTATTCGGTGGTCTTCCACAGGCATTCGGCGACGTCGGACAGCACAACGAAACCGTGTGCGAAACCCGGCGGCACCCACACCTGCCGATGATTAGCCGCGCTCAGGTGTGCGCCGCTCCACTTCCCGAAGGTCGGCGAATTGAGCCGCACGTCCACGGCGACGTCGAACACCTCCCCCACCACCACGCGCACGAGGCGACCTTGCGGCCGATGCACCTGATAGTGCAAGCCGCGCAACACACCACGCACTGCCCGTAAATGACGGTCTTGCACGAAATTGAAACCGTGCGAGACGTCGTCGGCAAACTCATCCGCGCTGAAGCTTTCGAAACAGAAGCCAAATTCGTCGCAAAACACCTCGGGCTCGATGAGTTTCACCTCCGGAAATGCTGTCGCCATTACCTTGTTGCCCATGGCCACTATGCTCGTAAGAAGGCCGCCAGGAGAAAACGCGACTGCCGACGCACGCATCGTTACATACGCCGCTGCGCACGCCGTTGCACACGCACCCGTCCGCTCTGAGTTGCACCGTCTGTCTGCACGGTGTGTCCAAGCTTACGCCTCTGTCGCCACCCGGCTGCGCGCGCGATATTCGGTGGGCGACAGCGCCATACGCTTGCGGAATATCTTCGCGAGGCGATCGCCATTGCCGGTGCCGCTGCGGCGCGCGATCTTGTCGACCGGTAATTCGGTTTCAGTCAGGAAGTTGCAGGCAATACGCAACCGCACCTGCAGCAGATAGTCAGAAGGCGTGACCTGCATTTCATGCTTGAAGCGCCGCAGAAAATTGCGCTCACTCATCGCCGCCACTTGCGCTGCGTCGGCAACCGACACCGAACGATCGCAATTCGCCTCCATCCAGCGCGCGGCGGCCCGGATTTTCTCGGCGACGCTGAGTGTGCCGCCCTCAGCCGGTAGTGGCACCCAGGTCGCGGCCATACCGGGCATCACCCGATCGGCGACGCTGCGCGCGAGCTCCGCACCAAGATCGCGCTTGATGAACATCAGCGCGCTACGTGCGCAGTCGTTACGATCGTTGGCGGCGCTGCGCACGGCATCGGCGGTGGCACTGCCCAGATAGCGATTCACCTGCAGACCGTCGTGCTCCGCGGGCCCCGCTGCTTCCAGCACGAGACGGCCCTCGCCGATCGTCTCGATCGCACGGGTGCGCGTTTGCACCGATCGCAGCCAGCCCAGCAAGCGTTCGTCGAGCGCGGCCTCATGTGCGCCGTAGCCGCCTGCGATGAACAGCACGTCGAAACCGCTGCCATAACGTGTGTCGATACGGTCGGTCCAGATCCGCGCCGACGAAGAACTCGCGACGCTGCCCCCGTCCATCGACAGAAACTGCACTTCGTAAGGCGGCTCTTCGCCAGCCCTCGAGCCCGAGAGTTCATTGGCGGTCTGGAACATCTCCACCACCGTGCCAGGCCCGAGCAGCCAGAAACCGTCGAACAGCAACACGCCGATTCGCCGCGCTGCACTACGCACGTTCAGCGTCGGCGCATGTAACCAGGTAATCCTCGCAGTATCCAGATGCAAGTGCGGCATGATCTTCCCCAAGCTGTCGTACATTGTGGACCCCGCTGCCCCGTCGGCCGGACGATATGGACGAATTGAATTACGGCGGATGAAAACCACCGGCAACGCCGCTTAACGGATTAAGCGTGATGTTAGCCGAATGCCGCGCTATAGTAAATTTGAAAAACAAATCCGTATTGAGAAATTCGATGTATGACGAAAAACATTATTGTGTGTTTCATATGACTGCCGGCATATGAGCCGGCATAGCGACGGGCCGTAGCGGCCTCGCGACCACCAGAAGCTCGAAGAACCTTGCACAGAGCCACGTTCGAGGCTCCAACTCGGGCGCGCCGACGTAGCACGGCTTGTCGGATTCGCGATGGCGATTCATCGAAATCACATACAGAAATGTTTCAAACGTGAAATCGAAACCTCGCAAATAATGAACATTCAATCAGGCTTTTATTCGCAAATCGGGAATTTATCGGCGGTGCCAATGCGGCAAACCGCACACTTATCGAAACATTCCCGATTAAGCATTTCGACACTAATTTCCCATACGGCTAAAAATGTTTCTATATTGAAACATCCGGCTTTTTTACATATGACCAATGCGCCGGTCATTGGTCTGGATGCAGGAAAAACATCAGACGATTGTGCGTTGCGGCGGGAATCGTGCCAGGCGGTTTCCTTAAACAAAGTTTCATCCCTTGATCGTGCTCTTTAAGACCTGGTTAAGAGAGGCGGCGCCATAATTTGCCCACCGTGAGAGCAGGAAGGAGCAGAGATATGTCGCACCCCATGAGCATCGAGAGAGTCAACGAATACGGACAGAACGCCGTTCGCATCGCCATCGAGGACCGTGCGGTACTGCTCGAAGCGGCGGATCTGGACGCCGTGATCGAGCACCTCAGCGCGATGCGCGCCACGATGCGCCCGGAAGTACCGAAGGAACCCCTGCGCACCCATCAGTACGTGATTGAAATCGATCCGTGCTGGCACGCCGAAAAACATCCGCTGCACGACGGCGCCGTGCTGTTCCTGCGGCATTCGGGCTTGGGCTGGGCTGGCTTTGCACTCCCCACCGAAAGTCTTGCCAGGCTGCATCACGCGTTGACCCAGCAACTGGAAGCCTCGCTCGAAGTACACGGCATGCTTAATTGAATCGGCTGAACCGGCTGGATCAGCCGACTCAGCCGGTTCGCGAGCGGCCGCCGCTTGTTGCGTTTCGCGTAGCGCAGCGTTTCAGAGTGCGCGTCAGCGATTCGATATGCGCGGAATGCCTTCGTTGTTCGCCGCCTTGAGCTGCTGAACCTGCCTGAGCGTCTTGTTCAACTGGGCCTGCGCGGCCACGCGCTGCGCCTCGATCTGCCCGATCTCCCCGCGCAATTGACGCTGCCGGTTTGTTACCAGCTGGGATAGCGTGTTGTTTCGTTCGAGATCGCTGCGTAGTCGTTCAGCCTGCGCTTCCGATTGCGCGGTCATGCGCGACAGGCGTTCGTTGTGCGCCTCGAGCACTGCAATGTCGGCCATCTGGAGCGTGTGTCTGCCCTGCGGTGACGGCATCACGGGTACTGCCCGCAACGGAGTAACGGGTTGCGGCGACTCGGCAGCGAGATCTTCATCCGCGTCTAGTGGGGCCTTGTCTTCAGGCGTGGCAAGTTCGGCGCCTAGCGGGACAACATGCGACATCGGGGCTGCGGTAATGACACCCCACCGGTTCCATAGGTTTTTCAAGGCGAATTCTCCGGTTGCGGCAAGTCTCTTCCGTCCATAGTCGGGTGACCGAGTTCGTCATGCCTCACCGTCACCACGCTTGCGCAAAAGCAATTCAGCTTGTTCTATTTCATGCGAACAGACGTTTGCGTCCCCTTCCCATTCATATGCCCAACCCTGGCCGGATTCGCTTTCTACGAATTTGACCGGTTAGAGGGTCAACTCGCGCGGCAAAAGCAAAGAGAGCGAGAAGGAGGAACGGAACACAAATCAGAAGGACGATGTACACAACTTTTCCCGCAGCCAGGAAGCGATGCCCAGCAAGAGCAAAATTCGTACCGACTATTTTGCACCAGGGAAACTCGCTAAATTCGGCTAAAAAGAGGCGCTCATCCTGATTGACCGGCATTCTGACGTGCGAAACCGGCTGGATGTTACGTAACGTGTTACCGCGCTTGTGAATGCGATTGTGAATGCGCTTGAGAGTGACACGATTCAGACGGCGGCTGTGCCCAGGCGCATGTGCGCCGCCGTCAGGTCACCGGCCATTCGTCAACTGGCCGCTTTCGCTTGCTTGCCGCCGTGCGCGCCGTTCGTCACGCTTACGGCGCAACTCGGCAAGCCGCCGTTTGCTATACGTTAGCGAGGCGACCGCATGAAACGCGACCGGTGCGAATACGAGGCCGAACAGCGTGGCCGCCAGCACCCCGCCGAACACTCCGGTGCCGATCGAGCGACGGCTTTCCGCACCCGCACCGCTCGACACCACCAGCGGCACGACGCCCAGCAGGAATGCTGCCGAGGTCATCACGATCGGCCGGAAACGCGCGGCGGCTGCTTCGGTCACGGCGCGCGTCAACGGCAGGCCGCGGCGATACAGATCGCGCGCGAACTGCACGATCAGAATCGCGTTCTTCGCCGCGAGGCCAATCACCGTAATCATGCCGACCTTGAAGTACACGTCGTTTGGCATGCCCCGCAGCAGCATCGCGGCGATTGCGCCGATCACGCCGAGCGGCACCACCATCAGCACGGCAAGCGGGATCGTCCAGCTTTCATACAAGGCAGCCAGCGCCATGAACACCGCCAGCAGCGACAGGCCGATCAGCAACGGCGTGAGCTGTGCCGCCGCGGTTTCTTCGCGCGCCGCGTCGACCCAGTCATACGAGACCCCGACCGGCAGCGAAGCCGCGAGCCGCTCCATCTCCGCCATCGCCGCGCCCGAGCTGTAGCCGGGCCCCGCGTGGCCGCTCACGTCGAGTGACGGGTAGCCGTTATAGCGCGTGAGCATCACCGGACCGATGCTCCAATGACGCGACGCAATCGCGGATAAGGGCACCATGCCGCCGGATGAGTTCGGCACGGCGAGCGCCATCAGATCGTCCTCGGTCATTCGCGTGGCGGCGTCGGCGGAAATCATCACGCGGCGCATCCGGCCACCGGCAGGAAAGTCGTCGATATAGGTCGAGCCGAAGGTGCTGCCCAGCACGTCGGTGATGCGGTCGAACGGCACGCCGAGCGCATACGCTTTCGCACGATCGATGACGAGTTCGACCCGCGGCGCGTCCGGCAAATCCTCCGAATGCACCGAAGCCAGCACCGGGCTCGCCTTGGCCTGCGCGAACAGTTGCTCACGCGCGGCCTTCAGCGCATCCAGCCCGACTCCGCCGCGATCTTCGAGCCGGAACACGAAGCCGTCCGAATGCCCGAGTCCCGGCACGGCAGGCGGCAATTGCGCCTCCACATTGCCATCGAGAATCTTGTCGAACTTTTCGTTGAGCCGTTCGCGCAAGGCCATCGCGTCGATGTCGCGCTTGCCCCAGTCTTTCAGTTCGACGAAGCCCATCGCCACGTTCTGTCCGCTGCCAGTAAAACTCCAGCCGACCACACTGGTGACGTGCGCGACCGCGGGTTCGGCGTGCAGAATCGTTTCCATACGCTGGACCACCGCGAGCGTGCGCGCCTGCGTCGCACCAGCCGGCAATTGCACCATCACCTGCAACTGGCCTTCATCTTCGCTCGGTAAAAAGCCACCGGGCATCTGCCAATAGAGCGCGGCGCACGCGCCGACCAGCACCGCATAGATCGCCAGCATCGGTCCGATACGGCGCAACGTACGCGCGGTCAGGGCGCGATAGCCGCTTGCGGTTCGATCAAAACCGGTCGTGAACCTGCTCGCCGCTCGCGCCGCGAAGCCAAGCACACCACGGCGGGCATCGCGTTGACTCACCGGGTGCTTGTGCGCCTTCAGCAGATTCGCGCAGAGCGCGGGCGTCAACGACAAGGCCATGAACGACGACACCAGCATCGACGCGATCATCGACACCGCGAACTGCCGGTAAATACCGCCGACACCGCCCGGAAAGAAGGCCATCGGCACGAACACGGCCGTCAGCACCGCGGTCACGCCGACGATCGCGCCGCCGATCTGCTTCATCGCCTTACGGGTGGCCTCGCGCGGCGGCAGGCCCTCCTCTTCCATCACGCGATGCACGCTCTCCACCACCACGATCGCATCGTCGACGAGAATCCCGATGGCCAGCACCAGGCCGAACATCGTGAACACATTGATCGACAGGCCGCAGGCGTACATCGCGAGGAATGCGCCCATCAGCGTGACCGGAATCACCACCGTCGGCACCAGCGTGTAGCGCAAATCGCGCAGGAACAGCCACATCACGAAGAACACCAGTACTACTGCCTCGGCCAGCGTGACGAGCACTTCACGAATCGCAATCTTTACGAAATGCGCGTTGTCGAACGGAATTTCGACGGCAACGCCCGGCGGCAAACCTCTAGATAGTTCAGCAAGCCGCGCGCGGATCGCGTTGGACGTCTCGAGCGCATTGCCGCGCGGTCCGAGTTGAATACCGACGGTTGCCGCAGCCTTGCCGTTCAGGCGGGAGTAGTACGAGTAATTGTCGCGTCCCAGTTCGACCCGCGCGACGTCCCGCAAGCGCACGGCCGAGCCGTCGGGCAGCGCCTTCAGCACGATCTGGCCGAATTCGGCGGGCGAGATCAGTTGCCCCTTCACGCTCACCGAGGCCGTCAATTGCTGCCCGGGAACGAACGGTGCGTCGCCCAGCGTACCGGCCGTTACCGTGGCGTTCTGCGCGGCGATCGCGGCGTTCACTTCCGCGGCGCCGAGGCCGTACTCGCGCAGCTTCATCGGATCGAGCCAGATGCGCAACGCTTCGTCGGCGTCCCACAACTCTGCCGCGCCCACGCCCGGCGCGCGCTTCAGTTCGCGCAACACGTAGCGGCTCAGGTAGTCGCTCAATTGCACGGAGTCGCGCGAGCCATCCGTGGAGGTCAGCGCGACCAGCATCAGAAACGTATTGGCCGCCTTGAATACGCTGATGCCCTGCTGCACGACCTGTTGCGGCAAGCGCGGCTCGACCTGCTTGAGACGGTTCTGGATATCGACCAGCGCGAGATCCGGATTGGTGCCCGGCGCGAAGGTCGCGTCGATCTCGAGATTGCCGAGGTTGTCGCTGGTCGTTTCGTAGTACAGCATATTGTCGGCGCCATCGAGACTCTCTTCGATGATGCTGCCGAGGTTGGCATCGACCACTTCAGTGGCGGCCCCCGGATAGGTGGCGCTGATCACGATGCGCGGCGGCGCAAGACGCGGATACTGCGCGACCGGCAGCTGCGGAATGGCAAGCGCGCCCGCCACGACAATGGCGAGCGCAACGATCCATGCGAAAACCGGGCGGTCGATGAAGAAAAATGGCACGCAAAAAATCCGTTCAGATTGTCTGGAGACGCGGCGCGTCAACGAGGCGGGCCATATGCAGCACGTCGGCCAGTATGCCGTCGCGCAATGCAAAACCGCGCGAGCGACCTTCTTCGACAAAGTCGAACTTGCGGTACAGCGCGATTGCCGGCGCGTTGTCGCAGAACACCGTGAGGTCGATGCGGCGCAAACCGAGCGACGCGTCCGCGCAGTCGATCAACGCGTGCAGAAGCGCTGAGCCGACGCCGCGCCCATGATACGCGTCATGAACGGCCAATCCCAAATGCGCGCAATGCGCACGGCTGGGTCGATAAACCTCTAGCCCGGCATGGCCGATCATGCGCCCGCCGATGGTCGCGCACACGTTCACACCGTTTTTGAGGCGCCGGTCGAACCAGGCCTGGAGCTGTTCAGGGCTGCGGTAGCCGACCGACAGCGTGCCGCGCCGCACGCCGGGCAGCGTCATGATATCGGCGAACCCGACCGCGTCGGACGATTCGAGCGCTCGCACCGTAATGCGACCGTCGAGATCGTCAAGGTTGTCGAGCGCGGCGTCGCTCTGCGACGTTTCTTCTTTCATGGTCTTGTTCCGCTGCGAGGGCGGCCGATAGCGGCCGATGTTGACTACTCAGGCGTCGACATCCACGGCGGCGCCTCACGCAGGCGCGCCATGAAATAACAGTCGATCAGCACGCCACGGCGCAACACGGCGCCACGCTGATGCACTTCGATCTCGAAGCCGAACTTGCGATAGAGCGCAAAAGCCGCATGGTTATCGGCGAAGACGAACAACTCGAGGCGGCGCAGACCCAGCCAGTTGTCGGCAAGATCGATCAGTTCAGTCATCAGCGCATTGCCGATGCCGCGCCGGTGCCATGCGTCGTGTACACCAATGCCGAGTGACGCGGCATGCGCGCGGCGCCCTTTGAAAGGCGTGAGCTCCGCTTGACCGACCAGTGTGTCGCCGACCATCGCCGCGATCGCGATTTCGGGGGCCGCGAGTTCTTCAAGGTATTCGCGCGTACTGGCAATCGTCTGAAACGGCACGTGTGGATTGCCGTTCACGACCGCCGGCAGCTGCAGCAATGCGTGGTATTGCTCCGCGTCGGCCACGCGCAACGCGCGCAGCGTCAGGCCCTCAGGCAAGCTCCCAGAATTAGATTTTGTTCTTATCTCTTGATTCATAGGCTCATAACGTCAATTCGAATGACCTCGTCAGAATGCCGGGTAATTGCATGCCGCCGGTGGCGCGCTCACCCCAAGTCGAATCGCTCAACAACAATTCCGCTTGCGCGCCGAGTTGTTCAAGTTCACTGCCGAGCACACGGTACAGGCTATCGTCGAATCGCATGGCTTCAAGCGGCGCGACGATCTGCCCGTTCTCGACCCAGAAGGTTGCGAAGCGCGTCATGCCGGTCAGCCTGCAATTCATCCGGTCCGAGAAATTCACGTACCAGAGATTGCCGATGTAGAGACCGGTATCGAGCTTGCCCAGCACGTCCTCTTCCAGCAGATCGCCCGCTTCCATCGAGAGCGCCGCTGGCGACTCGTTCGCCAGCGCACCGTTGGGCGTCAATCCATATTCGCGCGCGCTGCGCGCATTGGTCAGGCGTTCGGCACTGCGGCCGGCCTGGATCAGCGGGACGCTCTCGCGCAAATAGCCGTCGTCGTTGAAGCCGGGTGTGATGCCGAGATTCAGATCTTCGCTGATCGTGACGCGCGGGTCGACTACGATTTCTCCCACATGCAGCTTGTACAACTCGCTGCGCGACGTGGCCTGAGCGCGTGCGGAGAAACCGCTCCATGCCGCCACGCCAAGCAATTCCGCGAGCGCTGCGGGCGCCAGATACGAACGATAACGCCCCGGCGCCAAAGTGCGCGGTGTGCGCGCGAGCATCGAGAGACGCGTTGCGGCCTGCTCGACCTTGTGCGCGAAAACAGCATCGCTCCAATCGTCGCCCGCATATGTGGTTTTGATCGCACGGCCGCTCGGGTCGTATAGCGACCAGCTGAAATTGAAGTTATCGACTTCGTACCAGCCGCGGCTGCCCCCCGTAGACGCGAAACCGCGCACAATCGTGCCGCCCGCGTAAAAACCCACGAAATCCAGCCCTTGCGCGCATTCGGCAACGGTGCGCAACAGCCCGCCCGGCTCCGGCAGCTTGCCTGAGCGTTGCGTGGCGCGCTGCCATTGCGACGTGTCGAACAACAGATGCGGATCGTCCGCCGCGCCGCGCAGGCTTTCACGCAAGGTGGCAAGCGCCGCGCTCACGTCGTCCAGATCCTGTTGCAGATCGCCGCAGACGGTCAGCGTCGAATAAGCCTGGCGTGCGCCGTCGATCAGGCGCAAGGTCAGCTTGCCTTGCGACACACTGCCGATCTGCCGCACCTTGCCCGAGTTGAAGCGGATAAAGTCGGACTGTTCGCCGGCAAATGAGCTCAGCGTGGTTTCCGCGCCTTGCTGCAGGCGTTCGATGGCATCGGCCAGCAAAGTGAAATGCTGCTGCCAGTCGATCGAAGGAGCAGTGCGCGAGGAGATGAATTGGCTCATCAAGCGCCTCCGAACACGTCGATGTCGCTGAACACGCACGCCGGCGAGGCGTGGCCGACGCGAATGATCTGCGCCGGTTCGCCCTTGCCGCACATGGACGTGCCGTACACCTCGCGCGTTTCCGCGTTCCCCACCGCGCTCAGGCTGCGCCAGAAATTCGCCGAAATGCCGCGGTAATTTGGCTGTTTGACGACCTGGGTAAGCTTGCCGTTTTCGATCAGTTGACCGAACTCACAGCCGAACTGAAATTTGTTGCGATGGTCGTCGATCGACCAGGACGTGTTGGTGCGCATCAGAATGCCGTGTTCGATCTTGCCGATCATCTGCGCCAGAGAACTCTCACCGGGCTCGATGTTCAGATTCGCCATCCGGTCAATCGGCGGGCGGTTCCAGTTCGACGCGCGTGAATTCGCCACGCCCGCCATATGCGCGCGTTGCTGCGAAAGCGCGCCGCCGAGCGGACGTTCGAGCACGCCGCCGCGGATCAGATACTGCTTTTTCGCTTCGGTGCCGTCGTCGTCGAATGCGTACGTGGCCGCTTCCTCACGCAGCTCCGGATCGAACGTCACGTTCAGCAGTTCCGAACCGTAGCGATACGAGCCGAACATCTCTTTCTTGACGAAGCTCCAGCCGGCGAAGTTGCGCTCGTCGCCGAGAATGCGATCGAGTTCGAGCGGATGGCCGATCGATTCGTGAATCTGCAGCATCATCTGATCGGGCATCAGCAGCAAATCGCGCTTGCCTGACGGGCAATTCGGCGCGGCCAGCAATTGCAGCGCTTCATTGGCGACACGCGCACCCGACCCGTCGAAACCGAAGCGCGCCAACACTTCCATGCCACCCTGCCCCAACGTGCCGTAGTTGCCGCCGAGGGTACGCACCTGCGTATCGCCGTCCGCGTGGGCTGCCACGCTCAATTGCGGCATCACGAACTGGAACTGCTGATCGATACGCACGCCGTCGCTGGTGATGTAGAGCTGATCGGTAAGCGTGATCTGCACGGCCGCGACGCGCTCGACAATGCGTGCATCAAGATTCGCACCCGCGCACTCCACGCTCAGACGATCCAGCCATTCGGCGCGGCTCGGCAACGCAAGCTGCGCGTTCGGCGACACATAGTGGCCGCTCATCGCAGGACGCACTACCTCGCGATGGTCGATCAGCGACAAGGTCGCACTCGCTTCCGCGCGGGCCGTGGCGAGATCTAGCGCCTCCTGCAGACCCGCTGCACTCAGATTCGCGGTAGCCGCATAGCCGGCACCCGCGCCAACCCATGCGATCAGCATTGCGCCACGATCGCGCACCGTGCGCATGGGTTGCGCGATGTCGTTGCGGATCTCGTGATCGTCGATCCGTTCATCGACAATGCGCAGCGACCAGAACGCCGCGCGGCTCGTAAGCGATCGGGCGGCTTGCGCCCAACGTTCGTCAATCATTACCGGTTCCCGTGGGAGTCTTCTCTGCACCCGCCGGCGACACGATCAGCGACGACGCGAGCAGCGACTGGGTATAAGGATGCGACGGTGCGTGCAACACGTCGAGTGTGTCGCCGGCTTCGACAATGCGTCCTGACTTCATCACGATCACGCGATGCGCCATGGCTCGCATCACCGCCAGATCGTGCGTAATGAACAAATAGCTTAGCTTGTACTTTTTCTGCAGATTTGTCAGCAGATTCAGCACCTGTTTCTGGATGGATACATCGAGCGCACTGGTCGGCTCATCGAGCACCAGCAATTCAGGCTCGACCGCGAGCGCACGCGCAATCGCTATACGCTGGCGCTGGCCGCCGGAAAACTCATGCGGATAGCGCAACATGGCGTCCGCGGGCATCCCAACTTCTTCCAGCAGGCTACCGACACGCGCGCGCCGCGCCTTGGCGTCCATGTCGGGCTGATGCATGGTCAGGCCTTCGCTGATTATCTGCTCCACCGTCATACGTGGCGACAAGGAGCCGAACGGGTCCTGAAACACGACTTGCATGCGCGAATACAACTCGCGGCGGGAGCGCGCGGTTTTCAGGGAGGCAAGCGGCAAACCGTCGATATGGATATGGCCGGCGGCCGGTCGCTGCAGACCGAGCACGGTGGCCGCCAGCGTCGATTTTCCCGACCCCGATTCGCCGACGATACCGAGCGTTTCACCGCGCCGCACGCTCAGGTCGACGTCGTGCACTGCGCGGAACGTGGAGCGGCCGAACATGGAGCGCCAGCCTTTCGCGGAGGTGCTGTAGTCGACGGCGAGTCCCTGCACTTCGAGCAAACGCCGCGCGTCGGGCTCGACGGGCTCCACCGCACGTTGCGGCTCGCTGTCCAGCAGGCGCTTCGTGTAGGGATGCTGTGGGTTGGAGAACAACGCTTCAGTCGTATTGGTTTCGACCAGTACGCCCTTTTCCATCACCGCCACGCGCTGCGCGAAACGCTTCACCAGATTCAGGTCATGCGTGATCAGCAGCACGGCCATGCCACGCTCGGCCGCTTCCTGTTCCTGCAACGCGATCAACAGATCGACGATCTGCTGACGCACGGTGACGTCGAGCGCGGTGGTCGGTTCGTCAGCAAGCAGCAGACGTGGCCGGCACGCCAGCGCCATTGCAATCATCGCGCGCTGCCGCTGGCCGCCGGACAGTTGATGCGGAAAACTGTCGATGCGCCGCTCCGGTTCGGGAATGCCGGTGCGCCTGAGCAACTCGATGCCGCGCTTACGTGCCGCGTTCGGCCGCAAGCCTTCGTGCAAACGCAAGCTCTCGGCAATCTGCTTGCCGATCGTGAAGAGCGGATTGAGCGCCGTCATCGGCTCCTGAAACACCATCGCCACATCGGCGCCGCGCAGGCCGCGCATCTCCTGCTCGGTCTTCTGCAGCAGATCTTCGCCGTCGAGCAGCATGCGCCCGCTGAGATCAGCATGCTCGACAAGACGCAGAATCGACAATGCAGTGACGCTCTTGCCGGAGCCCGATTCGCCGACCAGGGCGACGCGCTCTCCGCGCGCGATCGAGAGGCTGAGTTCATGCACGGCGATCTTGTCGCCGAAACGTACGGAGAAGCGGTCGATTTCCAGCAACGGCCGGTTTGGTTTGACGTCGCTCATCGCGGGCCTCCGCCGAAGGCCGAACCGCGTTTGCGCGTATCGAGCGCATTGCGTAATGCGTCGCCCATGAAGGTCAACAGCAGGAGCGTGATCACCAGCGCGGCGAAAGCCGAAACCGAAATCCACCAGGCGTCGAGGTTGTTTTTGCCTTCCTGAAGCAGTTCGCCGAGGCTCGGCGTAGGCGGCGGCACACCCAACCCAAGGAAGTCGAGACTGGTCAGCGACAGAATCGCCGCGCTCATGCGAAACGGTAGAAAGGTAATCACCGGCGTCAGGCTATTCGGCAGCACATGGCGCCACATGATCTGCCAGTTCGAGAGACCCATGGTCCGTGCCGCCCTCACGTAGTCCAGTGAACGGTTACGCAGAAACTCAGCGCGCACGTAGTCGGAGAGCACGAGCCAGCCGAACATCGAGAGAAGAATAAAGAGCAGCCACAGCGTGGGTTCGAAGATCGACGCGAAGATGATCAGCAGGTACAGGTCCGGCATCGAGCTCCATATCTCGATCAGACGCTGGCCGATCAGATCGGTGCGGCCGCCGTAGAAACCTTGCACCGCGCCGGTCAATACGCCGATCAGGACACCGGAAACCGTGAGCGCGAGCGCCATCAGCACCGAGAGCCGGAAACCGTACAGTAGCCGTGCAAGCACGTCGCGGCCGTACTGATCCGTGCCGAGCCAGTTGCTTCTAGTAGGTGGTGCCGGATATGGATGGGCGGCGAAGTAGTCGATCGTGTCGTAATGGAAATGATTCGGCGGATAGATCGCGAAGTTGCCATTCGATTCGAGCCGCGAACGAATATACGGATCGAGGTAATTCGCGCGCGCCGGAAAATCGCCGCCGAAGATCTTCTCCGAATAGTCTTTGACGATAGGAAAGTAATAGTGCCCGTCATAGCGGACAATCAATGGACGATCGTTGGACAGCACCTCACCGAACAGGCTGATGACGAACAGCGACACGAAGATCACGAGGCTCCAGTAACCGAGCCTCTGCCGCTTGAAGCGCAGCCATGTGCGCCGCCAGGGAGACGGCGACGCCACGTGCGCCGCGCTGGACTGATCAGCGGTCCAGGCGGTTGAATTGGATGCGGGGGTCGACGAGGACATAGCAGACGTCAGCAATGAGTTTGGTTACGAGGGCGATCAGCGTGAACAGAAACAGCGAACCGAGCACGACCGGATAGTCACGGCGAATCACCGAGTCATACGAAAGTTGGCCCATGCCGTCGAGCGAGAACAGGGTTTCGATCAACAGATTGCCGTTCAGGAAGGCGCCGACGAAGGCTGCCGGCAAACCGGTCAGCAACGGAATCGCGGCATTGCGCAGCACGTGTTTCCACAGCACGTCGCGCTCCGGTGCTCCTTTAGCGCGTGCAGTCAGTACGTATTGACGTCCTATCTCCTCGAGAAAGGTGTTCTTGGTCAGGATCGTGACGATCGCGAAGTTGCCCACTACTGAAGCCGTGACCGGCAATACGATGTGCCACAAATAGTCGAGCACCTTGCCGAACGCACTGAGGTCGTTGAAGTTGTCCGAGGTAAGGCCACGCATCGGAAACACCTGCCAGAAGGTGCCGCCGCCGAACAGCATCAGCAACAGCACGCCCAGCACGAAGCCCGGAATCGCGTAACCGGCAAGCACCAGCACACTGGTCACGGTATCGAAGCGCGAGCCGTTGCGCACCGCTTTCGCAATGCCTAACGGCACCGATATCAGATACGTGAGCATCACCGTCCATAAGCCGAGCGTGATCGACACGGGTAGCTTCGATTTGATGACGTCCCACACGCTGTCGTGCTGATAGTAGGACTGACCGAGATCGAAGGTCGCATAGCGCTTGAGCATCAGAACGTAGCGCTCGAGCGGCGGCTTGTCGAAGCCGAATTGCTTCTTGATCTGCTCCAACTGCTGCGGATCGACACCCTGGCTGCCGTGATAGCCGCCGCCACCCGACCCCGCCTCTCCGCCACGGCCAGCGCCGTGGCGGAGTTGCGTCATCACCTGTTCGACCGGCCCACCCGGTACGAACTGCGTGACGACAAAAGTGAGCGTGACTACGCCGAGCAGCGTCGGCACCATCAACAGCAATCGTCTGAGAATGTAGGCGAGCATGGTGTTCCTCAGTGGGCCGTTGCCGTGGTTGAACTCGCGGATTGCGCGGCCTGGAGTTTCTGTGTCGCTTGTGCGCCCGGCGCTTTCACGTACCAGTAGTCGATGACCCAGTCTTCGTACAGATAGGAGTTCGGCACGGTCTTCGGAAAGCCGATGGTGGTCTTGTAGCCGATGCGTGCGCCCGGCGCGTAGTACTCGGGCACAAGATAGAACGAATAGATCAGCACGCGATCCAGCGCACGGGTTGCGGCTTCCAGATCGTCGAGATTGGTGGCGGTGAGCGCGGAGTGAATCAGCGAGTCGACCGCCTTCGAACGGATGCCCGTATAGTTCTCGGAGCCGACTTCGGACGCAGCCGCACTGCCGAAGCGGCGGGTCAGTTCGGCGCCCGGAATCGTGACCGGCGGATAGATGAAGGTGGTCATGTCGTACTCGAAATTGTCCAGACGTTTCTCGTACAACGCGCTGTCGATTTCGCGCATATGGGCCTGAATACCGAGCATGCCGAGCGCCTGCATATACGGCAGGATCAGACGATCCATGCCCGGCTGATCGTCCATGATCTCGATCGTCATCGGCGTACCGTTGGCGTCGCGCAATGCGCCGTCGCGATAGTGCCAACCGGCTTGCGCCAGCAGATCGCGCGCAACGCGCAAATTGCCGCGCAGGGAATTCGGCGGAATCGTGTCGGGTTGTTTGAGCATCGGGCCGAACACTTCAGGCGGCACGCTGCCACGCAATGGTTCGAGCAACGCCAGTTCCTTCTCGCCCGGCATGCCGGTCGCACCGAACGGACTGGCCTCGAAATAGCTGTTCGTACGCCGGTATTGACCGTAGAACATCATCCGGTTCATCCAGTCGTAGTCGAGTGCCAGCGTCAGGGCATGACGCACGCGCGGATCCTGAAACATCGGCTTGCGCATATTCATCAGCATGCCCTGCATCTGCGCGGGACCGTCGGCAAATTCGCCCTTCTTCAGCAGTCCGTTGTCGAAGTTCTTGCCGACATATTTGCGCGCCCACTGCGTCGCGCTGTATTCGACAATGACGTCCGCGTCGCCCGCCTTGAACGCTTCGAGCTGTGTGTAGTGGTCGCGGTACAGGTTGAACGTGATGCGCTCGAAACGGAACATGCCACGTCGCGAAGGCAGATTCGCCGCCCAGTAGTCAGGGTTGCGGCGATACGTGATCTGCTTGTCGTTCTTGCGGCTCTCGATCAGATAGGCGCCGCTACTGATCGGCGGCATGGAAGAGATCTGGTCGAATGGCAGACGCTTGCCATTGGGCTGCATCCCCCACTTCGGCGAAAAGATCGGCAGGTCGCCGGCAATCAACGGCGCATCGCGTTCAGCATGCTTGAAATCGAAGCGGATCGTGCTCTTGTCGACTACCGTCGCGCTTTTGATGATCGAGAACTGCGCGTTGAAAAGCGGCGAGGCCTGTGGACTCGTCAACGTGTCGTACGAGTACTTGACGTCGGCGGCCGTAATCGGGTCGCCGTTAGAAAAGCGTGCGGCGGGATTGATATGGAATGTCGCTGAGCTCAGGTCTGGTGCGACTTCGACATCGTCGGCGATCAGCGGATATTCGGAGGCCAGTTCGTCCCAGCTACGCTGCATCAGCGTATCGAACATCAGATTCTGGATGTCGGGCGCGGGCGCGCCACGCACCAGAAACGGATTCATTGAATCGTAAGTCTGCAGTTCGCTATAGTTTTCGAAACTGAGCGAGCCGTTCGCGGGCGCGTCGGGATTCGCGTAGTCGAAGTGCGTAAAATCGGCGGGATACTTCGGCTGATCGTACTGTGAAATCGATGGCTTTGCTTGCGCCGCCGTCGGCATCGCTCCGCATACCGCTAGCAGGCCAGGCGCAGCGGCAATGACGAACGAGATGCTCGCGGCGCGGCGCACTGCGCCGAGCAAACATCCAATCGCGTCGTGCAGGCGCAACAGTCCGGAATTCATCATTCTTTTCATCAGCCCATACAGTGCGCACCGGCTCGTGACCTGCGCGCGATTCGTCCTGCGGCACGAGTACAACCTGTTGGCTGTACCGGTGCACGCTGGTCCATTGCGACGACAGGCAGACTGCGCCGCCTTACGATGAGTCGCCGCTTAAAGCACACCGCTCCGGTTCCTTGCACGAACGGAACCGGAGCGGTGCTTCCATCAGATCAACTACAGAGACCTCAGAACTTGTATGTTGCGCCGATCTGCGCGAAACGGCCAATGTACGTATAGATCGACTGATCGTACCCGTTCTGATCCAACGTGCCATTCGCAAAGATCGGATCGTACGGCGGCGTACGATTGAAGATGTTGTCGATACCGCCGTAAATCGTCCAGTGCTTGAAGCCCGTGTACGTCATCATCAGGTTGAACTGGCTGTACGATCCCACCTTGCTCGGCCCGGACGGATTCAGATTCTGCGCGTACGGACCCGTGAACTGCCACGTCAATGCTGCGTCGAACTTGTGGTACGTCCAGTCCAGGGTGGTGTTGCCCTTCCAGCGCGGGAAGCTGCCGCCGAACGGTTGCGTGAGGGTGAAGTTGTTACCCGCACCGTTGATCGGCGAGGAACCCAGGAAACCAAGCTTGAAGCTGTTCACATAGGCCCAGTCAGCCGACAAGGTGAACGTACCGGCGGTCGTGGTCGGCAGCGCCTGGCGGAACGTGCCTTCGAAGCCGTTCGTGTCGAGGTAGCCGAGGTTCTGATACGGAATGACCTTGTACAGCACGTCACCCGTTGTCGGATCCGTAGCAACCTGCGAAGGCGAACCCTGGCCGATCACGTTGTCGACGCGAATCTTGTACCAGTCGAGGCCGACATCGGTTGTACGGGTCGGTGACAACTGGAAGCCGATGTTGAAGTTGCGCGTGTGCTCCGGCGCCAGGTTCGGATTACCCTCTGTGATCGAGGTGTAGTTCAGACCCGTGTTCGGATCAACCTGGATCCCGAGCGTTTGCGATTTGCTGTTTTCGACGAACGTCGGCGCGCGGAAACCGCGGTCATACGACGTGTACATCGTCAGCGCCTGAACCGGCTGATAGCGCAACGCGAAGCGCGGCGAGAACGCACCGCCCACATCGCTGTAGTGGTCGTAACGACCCGACTGGCTAAAGGTCAGGTTGCGCACAATCGGAATGTCCACCTGGTAATACACGGCCGCCACATTGCGCTGGCCGTTCACCGTCTGGAGATTCGGATTGATGACCTGGCCCGACAGGAATGCCGCACCCGGCGTGAGCACTTCGCTCTGGTGCGTGAACTGCGCACCGAACCCGAGACCCACGTCGCCCGCCGGCAGGTGGAACAGCTCCGGCGTCGACAACGTCGCGTCAACCGTATCGAGCTTCGAGATACCCAGGTTGTCCGCATCCTGGTACAGCCCGTTGAACGCATTGGGCGTAGCCGACGGATTCGCGAAATTCAGCGTACCGTTCTGATAAATGTTGGCCAGTGCGGCGGAGTTCAGCTGGTTCGTGTAGGTGTTCGCGACCGTGCTTTGCGAGTGGCTCACCGACGTCGCCCAATCCCATTCACCGTTCGGCAGGTTGAACGAACCCTTGACACCCGTCGATGCGCGCCAGTACGTGGCATCCGTCTTTTCCGCGATCGTGTTCGGGAAAGCATAGGTGAGCGGCGTGCCAACCCCGAACGGGTTGTACGGGTTAGTCGCCGGTACAACCGTGCTGAACGGGGTGAGCAGCTTCGTCTGCGGGTTCAACACCAGCGTGGGATTCTGCGGATTGCCGACCACGTTGCCCCACAGACCATCGTTGGTGGTGGTCGTGTTTCTGCTGATCAGGAAGTCGCCGAATGCCGTGGTCGTATCGTTGATCTTGAAGTCAGCGTGAAGCTTCGCGTTGAGACGCTCGGTCATCGGCGCGATGGACGTGCCTTCCGCGGTATTGAATGCGCAGACCGTGCCTGCCTTGCCGGCCGTCAGCGAGTTGGTGGCTGCGGGGCGCACCGAACCGCCGGACGGACAGCCGCTCAACGCCTGCACACTGCCGTCTGGCATATTCCAGTACGACGGCGCGAGCAACGAAAGGCCGCCCGGCTGATTGGTGAAGTCCTGATTGCGCGTCGAGTCGCGGTCTGCGAGCGTGAAGCCGTTCGACTTGTAGTAGCTCGCAGCAGCCGTCACGTTGAAGCGATCGGAGTTGAGATCGCCGAAGCCACCGAGCGCGCCGAACTTGGTCGTGCCGGCACCGCCGCCGCCATTGATGGCGCTGCCGTAGCTGCCGTCGAGTTGCAGGCCCTGGAAGTCGTGCTTCGTGATGATGTTGACCACGCCTGCGATCGCATCCGAGCCGTATTGCGACACGGCGCCCGTCTTCACGATTTCGATGCGGTCGATGGAGTTCAACGGCAGCGTGTTCAGGTCGAAGAAGGAGTCGACGCTGTTCGAGAAGAACGCGAACGGCGCAACGCGCTGTCCGTCCACCAGCACCAGCGTGTACTTTTCGCTGAGGCCGCGCAGGGCGATACCCGCGGCGCCTGCGGCGAAGTTGCCGGACTGGCCTTCGCTCCAGCTATTCGCCGAGTTAGCCGAAGTGTCGCGCAGAAAATCAGAGACGGTCGTTGCACCGCTATTCTGAATGTCTTTCTGCGTAACCGTCTGAACCTGATTAAAGCCGACCTTGTCCGAGCTGCGAATCAGCGACCCGGTCACTTCGAATTTCTTCAGTTGCTGAACGCCTTTGCCAGCCGGCGTCGCGGTCGTGTTGTCCGCGGACGGTGTCGCGGCGGTGCCCGATGCCGGAGTGGCAGCCGCTGCCGGCGTGCTCTCCGTCGTCGCGCCTGCCGCGGTTCCGGTGGTGGCCGGCTGGCTTTGTGCAAACGCCGGTACGGCGATTACGGCCGACAATGCCAGTTCAGCCCAGATTATTCTTTTGATGGCCAACGCCAATGCCCTTTGTTTCATTTTCCCCTTCCCGCTCGTCAATTAAGGCCACAGCTGTGTGTGTGAAGAGAGGTCTTGTGAACCTCCCCACTCGATATACGGCGATCTTGCGCCGCGCTCCGTCAAAGCTGACCCGTCCTTCCATTGCCCAGCAAACCGGTTAACAGCGCACCAGTTTGCAAATACAGACAGGAAGACGGGACACTTCAGATACTTCAATATCGGACTACTTATTTATTACAAACGAAATGCGCAGCGCTTTCTAATTGTTTTCACTTCTACTACCGCGGGCTCTGGCTCTTGGGGCAATGCGTTCCCAATCAGACTCATTCCCGATTCAACCTTAAGTAATGCTTACAAATACAGCTTGACCGCTTTCGACGAAAGCATGAAGCAAAGGCACCTAGAACAATCTTGGCGTGCCCACCCAGACGACCACCGCTTCTTCACGAGCGGTATTGCACCAGGCGTGCGGCACAGTGGACTCGTAGTGCGCGGTGTCACCAGCCTGCAATACGAACGTTGTACCTTCTAACGTGAGCGATATCTGGCCGCTCATCACGTACAAGAACTCTTCCCCTGCATGCGTCGTGACTTCCGACGGGTTCTGCCCCACCGGCATCCTGACGAGAATCACTTCCAGCTTGCTGCCGACCGACAGGTTCGTCAGCCGTCCAAAAAGATTCGCGGTTCCGTCGAAGCCGAAGTACTTCAGCTCTTTTCCTCTTTGCACCGACCTGTCTTCAGTCGGCGTATCGACGAAGTACTGCACCGTTACACCTAAAGCCCGAGCAATGCCAACTAGCGATGTAATCGAAGGGGTTGCATGACCTCGTTCCACCTGCGACAAAAAGGGCTTGGAAATTCCCGCCGTGGTTGCCACTTCATCCAGCGTGCGCTTGAGCCGTTGGCGAAGCGCGCGGATTTTGCTTCCTATAGAAACTGCGACCTGTGCCTTGTTATCGAGTGGCAAAACCATAGCAAGACAGAATCCCGTAGTCAAAATTAGTTTGATGAAACTAAACTATGTTTCATTGAGTGCAGCACCCTCCCTAAGACATGCGCGATATGCCTGGTTAGTCGCCGCGGTAAGTGACTCGATCAAGGCGATCGCCGGGACACTTTCGTACTTGCCGCGGACCGGGCGATAGTTGCGCACGCAACCACACACTTCTATTCGCGACGGCCTGTGTCTCATACGGCGAGAATGTGCCCCCCGGTTCGATGCACGGGTACCTCGGAGGCACGTCGCAGGATGAAACATTTCGGGACCAGAATGCCGCTACTTCGACGCCACCAGCACCCACAAACGGGCGAGGTCGGCTGAACCATCGGTACCCTTCACTGCGCGGAAGGTTTGCACTGCACGCGCTTTGTCGCCCGCCATGTAGTACGCCTCGCCGAGATGCAGTTGCGCCTGATCCGGGTGATCGATTCCGCCCTTCGCGATCGCAGCGTCCATTGCCGTGAGACCTTGCTTGGCCTGCCCGGCGAAGACCTCGTTGAAGGCGACGTCGACCGGCGCGACGGGGTTTGCGGGATCGGCCGGCGCTTGCGCGCGCTTCGCGGCGAGTGCCTGCAGCCGCTTCTCGCGATCGGCCTGCGCATCGTGGCCCAGAACGCCTGACGCAAAGCCTTGATCGATAACCTGCTTGCCTTCGGCCGTAGTGCCGGCCACGATCGCGAGTTGCGTCATTTCCATGTAGTCGTCGGCTGTACTGAGCGAACCGGTCGCGCGGCGCAGACGGAAGGTATCGATGTCCAGCGCGGACGAATAGCCGGGCTTGCTGCGAATCGCGTTGAACAGATCGTCCCAGTAAGACTGCTTCGGATGATAGGCAACCAGCTTTTCGAGCGTGCTGCGGTACGTCGCATCATCTTTCACGCGTTGCGCGCAGGTGCCGAGCAATTGCAGTTGCGACTCGTCGGGCGCATGACCGGCGCGCACTTGCGCATCGATGCCCGGTTTGAGCAGGCTCACAACACTGGCGCAATCGTTTGACAGGTAGTAAGACTGAACAAGCAACGTGCGCATGTCGGGATCGCTGCCGCCCGACTTCAGATAGCGTTGCGCGACCTTCGCAGATTGTGCGTAGTTTTTCTGCTGGAAGTAGATGCCTGCGAGCGCTGCGGTGGTGCGCTGCTCGTCAGCACCGGTCAGGCGCCCTGAACCCAGCAAGGTTTCATAGGCCTGCGCGGCCACACCGGATTCACCGGCTGCCGCTGCAGCTGCGCCGCGCATCTCCTGAATCATGTAGCTTTCATAGGGCGTTTTGCCCGGCACGGCGTCGGCCTGATCGATCTTCGTCAACGCGTCTTTGTACTTGTGCGCGCGATACAGATCCTGCGCGGCGTTCAGCGGCTTCGCCACATCCGGCCGCAAACTGTCGGCAGCATGAGACGTGACCGGCAGCACGACGAGCGCCGACAGCCCTCCGATAGCGGCCGCAATGACGGCGCGCTTGAACCGTTGATGGATCGTTAGCATTCCACTTCCCTATTGCATGTACTGCTCGTTGCCGATCAGGCCGATTTTCGTCGCGCCCAGTCGTTGCGCGGACGCCATCACCGCGGCGACATCCTTGTACGGCACCAGCTTGTTAGGCCGCAGATGAATTTCCGCCTGAACCGGTTCGGCCGCCACCTGTGCAAGCCTGGACTCGAGCGCCGCGCGGTTCGGCACCGGCTGCCCGTTCCAGGTCGTGGTGCCGTCGAAGTCGATATCGATCTGCACCACTTCCGGCTGCGTGATCGGCGGAGGCGGATTGCCGACCGGCAAATTCATCTTGATGGCATGCGTCTGAATCGGAATCGTGATGATCAGCATGATCAGCAACACCAGCATCACGTCGATCAACGGCGTGGTGTTGATATCGACCATCACATCCGGTTCGGAGCTGCCACCGCCCGAAGATACGTTCATTCCCATGATCACCTCCTGTCGACCAGAGTTAGCGCTTTAGCGCTTACTCTGGTCCCATGCAAAGCTAGCCCCCGCGCGCGGGCGGCTCAGTAATAAACGAAACCTTGGCGATACCGGCGCGCTCGCACGCGGTAATGACCCGGCCGATGAATTCATAACGCGCGTTCTGGTCGCCACGAACGTGCACTTCCGGTTGCGGCGTCATGACCGACACGGTTTTCAGGCGTGTCAGCAGCGTAGGCCCATCCACCTGCTTCTCGTTCCAGAAGAAATCGCCGTCGTGGTTGACCGCAATGACGATACTTTTGGGCGTGGTCTGCAGCGGCTGGATCGTCTCCTTCGGCAGTTGCACCGGCACCGTATGCGTCACCACCGGAATCGTGATCAGAAAGATGATCAGCAGAACCAGCATCACATCGACAAGCGGCGTGGTGTTGATACTGGAGATGACCTCGTCGTTATCATCCTGCCCAACGCTCATAGCCATGACAGACTCCGCTTATTGGACCAGCGATGCTTCACGAGCCGAAGCGCGTGCCGAGCGCCGGCTGCCGGCGAGCAGGACGGTGTGCAGTTGCGCGCCGAACGCACGAACCCGCTCCATCACCGACTTGTTGCGGCGAACCAGGAAGTTGTAGCCAAGCACAGCCGGCACGGCGACGGCGAGGCCGATCGCGGTCATGATCAGCGCCTCACCCACCGGCCCCGCGACCTTGTCGATCGAAGCCTGACCGGCGATACCGATTGCCGTCAGCGCGTGATAAATCCCCCACACCGTACCGAACAGACCGACGAACGGTGCCGTCGAGCCGACCGTGCCGAGGAAAGCCAGGCCGTCTTGCAGACGGTTCGACACGTTGGTGATCGCACGCTCGACCGATGTATCGATCCACGTGTTGCGGTCGACGGCCTCGAGCAGTGCTTCGTCATGATGCTCGCCTGCCTCGATGGCCGTTTCAGCGATGAAGCGGAACGGCGACGCTTCGTCGAGCAGCTTCGTGCCTTCGACCAGCGACGGCGCAGTCCACAGCTGTTCGTCGGCACTCTTCGCACGACGGTTCGCACGGAACTGCTCGAAGAACTTGGTGATCATGATGTACCAGCTGCCCATTGACATGAGCACCAGCAGAATCAGCACGAAGCGTGCAACGAAGTCACCGTTTTTCCAGAGCGCGCCGAGACCATAAGGGTTGTTGACGGTTTCCGACGTAGCCGGCGCCGGCGGCGGCGTCGCTTCGTCTGCGGCCGGGGCGACCGTTTGCGGTGCGGCGGTAGTGGTGGCAGTGGCGGCAGCCGACGCGCTCGCGTCGCTCGCTTGCGCGTGGGCCATTTGCGGTGCCACAAAGGTATCCACCGTGGTTACGGCGAACAACATGGTTGCCGCCAATGCGGCGAGAGTACGCTTCTTCATGCCTGCTCCAAGTTCATTAGTACAACTTCCAAACCAAGACTGATAAATCGCTACCGGTACCGAACAGCCGTGGGTTTCAGTTCAGGTTAAACGAGAACGGAACTTGCACACGGACCGCCTGGCCTTGGGAAACGCACGTGAACTGCTTGACCGCGTTGAAGGCTGCGCGATCCAGTGAGGAATCGTCCGCCGACTTGGCAACACGCTCATTCGTAATATGGCCCTGCGGGTCGACTACAAATTCAATCAACACATCACCCGTCACGTTGTTCTCCTGCGCTTCCTTCGGGTAGCGAATCGACGAACGGACCTGATCCGAGTTCGGGCACACGACCCCTACTTCCGCGCTCACGGGCTTGCTCGGTGCAGGCGGCGCCGGCGGTGCGGGCGCGACGGCGGGTGCCGATACGACCGGTGCGGCCTGGTGCGTGATGGTCGGTTGGGGCGGCGTTTGCACCTGCACTTCAGGCGGCGGCACGAACGGCGGCGGCGGCGGTGCGAACTTCGGCGGCGGCAATTGCACGGTAGGCAACGGCGGCGGCGGAGGCGGCTTCACCGGCTCGATGATCTTGGTTTCGATTGGATGCTGGATGACCTGCACGACCTTGGTGGCAAGGCCATTGATGAGCGCATAGATCAGCACGATGTGCAGGAGCAGAACAACTGCGATACCGCCGAAGCGGCGTACTGGGTTTTGCTGCTTGCGCCCAAACTCACGCGGGCGTCCTGGCCGCTCCATACGGGCCGTTGCTGCCGGAAATTGCCCTTCGACTTTCGTACCCACCTTTACTCCTCCGGCGTGAACCGTCTATTTCTGTAACTGCAGTGCGCTTACATACGGCAAACAACGTTCACTTCAGGCAATCACATCCATCGCCCGAGTCTTTGATTTGTAGTCCACAATTTATGCCGTGAGGCCCACCCCTTGCTGCAATGGCATGGGTATGGCCGTGAGACGCCGAGACGGCACTTCAGAGCAGTCGAACGATCATCTAAGTAGAACTACTAATAGATTAATTTCGACTCGCTCATTTCCGTCTGACATGAACATGCTGAAGACAATTTGAACGAAGCGCGCTGCAGCTCCTGAACTTTTTGCGCGTTTGTCACCTGCATTTCATGGGAGGCAACAATAGCAGGACAAAAAATGCGGGGTCAAACTTTTTTTGATGGGAGCATACTAAGTTTAGAGAGAACACTCTAACTAATGCCGTATTCGCGTCGCTTTAAAAGAATAAGCGCGCGTCGAACAGATGCAAGCGAGTCATGCGCGGCTCGCTAATTGGGATGAAGCCGCTATTGCGGGCTTCCGTGGCACACTATGAACTGCTGACGGGCCACTGGCGAAACGTGGCGCAAAAGCCTGCTGAGTGGGCGTTGCGCGTGGGTTGCGCGGCAACCTCGACGGCTCCCGAACACGTCATCCAACGTACGTTTCAAGCGCGGACCAGAGGCCTGCGTCAAGGGCGGGAAGATAGCAGAAGAAAAACACCATTTCCAAATTTTTTTAGCGGTATTTACGACACTCTAAATATAGATTTCAATTACGCCATTTATATAATTACAAAAACATTCCAAATAATTACATATTGCCGACGACAACGATAATGCCCGACTTGGGCATGCCGGGCGTCTCGACAATACGCGTTCATGGGCCGCCAGTGGCCAGTTGGTTTACGCGTGAGCTGCCATGTATGTGCGGCTCTCCAGACCTGACAAGCAAACCGGAGCGGCGCAAAACCATTTGCGCCGCTCCGCTGCCTCAACCGTTGGTTCCTTCGCTCGCGACGGCTGCGGTGTCGTTCCGCGTCCGCGCAAGCACGGGACGCAAGGCCGCGCCGGTGTGACTCGCCGCAACACGGGACAATCCTTCGGGATCCGTAGCAGCGACAATCGTGCCGCCACCCACACCACCCTCCGGACCGAGGTCAATGATCCAGTCCGCCTCGGCAATCACGTCGAGATCATGCTCGATGACGACGACGCTATGACCGCCGTCCGCGAGACGATGCAGCACGCGAATCAGCTTTGCGACGTCGGCCATATGCAAGCCGACAGTCGGTTCGTCCAGCACATACAGCGTGTGCGGCGGCTTCTGACCACGACGCGTGATGTCGTCACGCACCTTGCTTAGCTCGGTGACGAGCTTGATACGCTGAGCTTCGCCGCCCGACAAGGTAGGCGACGGTTGGCCGAGCGTCAGATAACCGAGCCCGACATCTTTCATCAATTGCAATGGATGCGCGATGTTCGAAATCGGCGCGAAGAACTCGACGGCTTCGTCGATTTCCATGGTCAGCACGTCACCGATATTCTTGCCGCGCCACGTAACGGCCAGCGTCTCGGGGTTGAAGCGCTGCCCGTGGCAGACGTCGCACGGAACCTTCACGTCGGGCAGAAAACTCATGCCGATGGTACGCACGCCCTGCCCTTCGCAAGCGGGGCAACGTCCTTCGCCGGTGTTGAACGAGAAACGCGATGCCGTATAGCCACGCGCACGCGCTTCGAGCGTGCCGGCGAACAGCTTGCGGATCGCATCCCACACGCCGATGTAGGTCGCCGGACACGAGCGCGGTGTTTTGCCGATCGGCGTCTGATCGACTTCGAGCACACGGTCGATGGTTTCCCAGCCGGTGATTGCATCGCATCCTTGCCAGGCATGCGTGACGTTCAGCGGCGCACGCGGCGCCGTGC
This sequence comes from Paraburkholderia nemoris, assembly GCF_905221015.1. Lineage (NCBI taxonomy): Bacteria > Pseudomonadati > Pseudomonadota > Betaproteobacteria > Burkholderiales > Burkholderiaceae > Paraburkholderia > Paraburkholderia nemoris. The sequence continues at coordinate 123,200 of NZ_CAJNBO010000023.1, forward strand.
GCGCCAACACGCTCGAGCGCCGGTTCGCCGCCGGCTGGGTCTCAGCCGCCGCACGCGCACGCCGCGTGGCCGGCGACGACAGCACCGAGCGCCCCACCGCATCCAGCAGATTGGCCATCAGCACGTCGCGCGCGAGCGTCGATTTGCCCGAACCGCTCACGCCCGTCACCGCTACCAACCGTGAAAGCGGAATGCCGACGGTGACGTTCTGCAGGTTGTGCAGCTTGCCGCCGTGCACGGTCAGCCAGTTGTCCGGCACCGCGGCCGCGCGCTTTGTAGGCGCGACCACCTCGCGGCGCGGCTGCAGCGGATGCACAATCGGATTGGCGAGGAACTGTCCCGTCAGAGAATCGGGCTGCGCCGACAGATCGGCCACGCTGCCTTGCGCGACCAGCGTGCCGCCGCGTTTGCCCGCGCCCGGCCCGATATCGATGATGTGATCGGCACGCCGAATTGTGTCCTCGTCATGCTCAACCACCACCAGCGTATTGCCCTTTTCGCCCAGCTTGCGCAAGGCGTTGAGCAGAATCTGGTTGTCGCGCGGATGCAGGCCGATGGTCGGTTCGTCGAGCACGTAGCACACGCCTTGCAGGTTGCTGCCCAGTTGTGCGGCGAGCCGGATGCGCTGCGCTTCGCCGCCCGACAGGCTCGGTGCCGCGCGATCGAGACTCAGATAACCGAGCCCGACTTCTTCCAGAAACTGCAGGCGGCTGCCGATTTCGCTGACCACGTCGCGCGCGATTTCCGCGTCCCGACCGCTCATCTCCAGCGTGTCGATCCACGCGCGCGTATCGGACACCGTCCATTGCGCGACGTCGACGATGACCTGGTCGCCGAACGTGACTGCGCGTGCAGTTGGGTTCAGACGCGTGCCGGCGCAATCCGCACACGGCTCGTCGACGAGACCTTCCGGTTCCTGCTCCTCGGAAGGCAAGCTCTGTTCGCGGCCGCGATTGTCGTCGACGATCACGGTGTCGTCGTACGCCGCGCGTTGTTCGCGCGTCAGTGCGAGGCCCGTGCCGACGCACGTGGTACACCAGCCATGCTTGCTGTTGTACGAGAACATACGCGGATCGAGTTCGGGATAGCTCGTACCGCATACGGGACAGGCGCGTTTGGTGGACAGTACCTTCACTGTGCCGAGTTTCGCCGTGGCACGGCCGCCGCTAATCGCGTCATGCAAACCGTCGAGCGGCGCCAGCAGATGCATGACGCCCTTGCCGATTTCCAACGTCTGATCGAGCGCCTGGCGAAGTTCTACTTCCTTATCTGGCGACACGACGAGGTCGGTCACCGGCAATTCGATGGTGTGCTCGCGGAAACGATCGAGCTTCGGCCACGGATCCACCGGCACGAACTCGCCGTCCACACGCAGATGCGTATTGCCGCGCGCTTTCGCCCACTTCGCGAGATCGGTATAGACGCCCTTGCGGTTCACGACCAGCGGCGCGAGGAAACCGACGTGCTGCCCTTTGTGATCGCGCAGCAATTGCGCCGCAATCGATTCGACGCTTTGCGACGTGACCGGTGTGCCGTCGTGGATGCAATGCTGCAGACCGAGCTTCACATACAGCAGGCGCAGGAAGTGCCACACTTCGGACGTGGTCGCCACCGTACTCTTTCGGCCGCCGCGCGACAAACGTTGCTCGATCGCGACGGTGGGCGGAATGCCATACACCGCGTCGACTTCAGGCCGACCAGCCGGCTGCACGATCGACCGTGCGTACGCGTTGAGCGATTCGAGGTAACGGCGCTGCCCTTCGTGGAACAGAATGTCGAAGGCCAGCGTGGACTTGCCCGACCCGGAGACGCCGGTAATCACGTTGAACTTGCCGTGCGGAATATCCACATCCAGCGATTTCAGATTGTGCTCGCGCGCATTGACGATGCGCACCACGTCCTCGCCTTCGATCGCCCGCCGCGCACGCGCTGCGCTCAACGCTTTTTGCAGCGGCACACCCTGCAATTCCGGTTCGGCCACCGCATCCATGGCGCGGTCGTATTGCAGCAATGCCTCGCCGGTATGCGATTCCGGACAAAGCTTGACGTCTTCCGGCGTGCCCGCACACAACACCCTGCCGCCGCCATCGCCGCCTTCGGGACCGAGGTCGATCAACCAGTCGGCCGCACGGATCACGTCGAGATTGTGTTCGATCACGATCAGCGAATGGCCGCTCGCCAGCAGCTTGCCGAACGCCTGCATCAGCTTGGCAATGTCGTCGAAATGCAGGCCGGTGGTCGGCTCGTCGAACATGAACAGGCGTTTCGCGACCGGCTGCTTCGCGCTGCGCGCGGTGCGCGCCTGTGCCGATTCCGCGAGGAAACCGGCGAGCTTGAGCCGCTGCGCTTCACCACCGGATAACGTGGGCACCGGTTGGCCGAGCTTGACGTATTCGAGACCCACGTCGACGATTGGTTGCAGCACACGCAATACTTCGGCATCCTTGGCGAAGTAGGCAGTAGCTTCGCTCACCGTCAGCTCCAGCACGTCGGCAATACTCAAAGCACGCGCCGGCTCACCGCGCTCGATTTTGACTTCAAGCAGCTCCGCGCGATAGCGGCGCCCATCGCAATCCGGGCAGCGCAGGTAGACGTCGCTCAGGAATTGCATTTCGATGTGCTCAAAACCCGAGCCGCCGCAGGTCGGGCAGCGCCCGTCGCCGGAGTTAAAGCTGAACATGCCGGGGCCGTAACCGCGTTGCTGCGCGAGCGGCGCTTTGGCGAAGAGCTTGCGGATTTCGTCGAACGCGCCGACGTAGCTGGCCGGATTCGAGCGCGCGGTCTTGCCGATCGGCGACTGGTCGACAAATACGACGTCGGTGACCTGGTCGGCGCCGCTAAGGCTCTTGAATGAGCCCGGCGACTCGGTGGCGAGACCGAAGTGACGTGCCATCGCGGGATACAAAACATCCTGCAGCAAGGTGGACTTGCCGGAGCCCGACACACCCGTCACGCAGACAAGCCGCTGCAGCGGAATCTCGACCGTGACGTCGCGCAAATTGTGTTCGGTTGCGCCTTCTAGCACGATGCGCGGCGTGCTGTCATCCACCGGACGTTGTGACCAGTGCGCCGCGTCTGCCACATGGCGGCGACCACCCAGGTACTCACCAGTCAGCGTGCCGGACGAGCGAATCGCTTCAGGCGCACCGTCGTAAATGATCGAGCCGCCCCGTTCGCCTGGCCCCGGACCCATGTCGATCAGACGATCCGCCGCGAGCATCACCGAGGGATCGTGTTCGACCACCACCAGCGTGTTGCCGGCATCGCGCAGCCGATGCATCGCCTCGACGATCCGGTTCAGATCGCGCGGGTGCAGGCCAATGCTCGGCTCGTCGAGCACGAACAGCGTTTTGGTCAGCGACGTGCCGAGCGCCGTGGTCAGGTTGATCCGCTGCACTTCGCCGCCCGACAACGTGCGGCTTTGCCGGTCGAGCGTCAGATAGCCGAGGCCGACGTCGCACAGATATTTGAGGCGCGTGCGCACTTCGGCGAGCAACAGCTTGAGTGCGTCGTCGAGCAAGGCGCTAGGCAGGTTGATCTCGTCGAAGAAACGCCGGATGCGCTCGATCGGCATCAGCATCAGATCGTGCACGGTCAGACCCGGCAAGGCTTCGAGTTGCGCACGCTTCCACTCGACCCCACGCGGCATGAAGCGTTTCTCGGGCGCCAGCACCTCGTCCGCGTTCTGCTTGCTGCCCAGACGCCACAACAGCGATTCCGTTTTCAGACGCGCGCCGCCACAGGTCCCGCACGGCGTATAGCTGCGGTACTTCGACAGCAACACGCGGATGTGCATCTTGTACGCCTTCGATTCGAGATATTCGAAGAAGCGTTTGACGCCGTACCAATGGCTTTGCCACTTCCCGTTCCAGTCTGGCGAACCGTTGATGACCCAGTCGCGTTCGGCGTCCGTCAACTCGCCCCAAGGTGTGCCGCGGCGGATATCGGCTTTCGCCGCGTAGCGCATCAGATCGTCCTGGCATTCTTTCCAGGCGGGCGTTTGCATGGGCTTGATCGCGCCGTCGCGCAGCGTCTTGCGCGCGTCGGGAATCACCAGACCGAGGTCGACGCCGATCACGCGGCCGAACCCGCGGCAGACTTCGCACGCGCCGTACGCCGAATTGAACGAGAACAGCGCCGGCTGCGGATCCGCGTAGCGCAGGTCGCTCTCCGGGCTATGCAGGCCAGTGGAGAAACGCCAGATTTGCGGTTCGGCTTCTTTGGCTTCCGGCGCCTCTGGCGCTGCAGGCAGCACGTAAATATTGACGCGGCCGCCACCGCGCTTGAGCGATGCCTCGATCGCTTCGACCACCCGCTGCTTGTCGACCGAGCTCAAACGGAAGCGGTCAGCCACCACGTCGAGCAGCTTGCGCTTGCCGGTGGGCGAGTCGACTTCGCGCTGCGCCTGCACACGCGTGTAGCCGCTTGCGGAAAGCCATTGCTCCACTTCCTGCTCGGACGCCGTTTCCGGCAACTCGACCGGAAACGTGACGACCAGCCGCGAATCGTTCGCCGCGGTGCGCTCGAGTAGCTCGGCGTAGATCGTTTCGGGCGTGTCGTGGCGCACCTGCTGCGCCGTCTCGCGATCGAACAATTCGGCCGCGCGCGCGTAGAGCAGTTTCAGGTGATCGTTGAGCTCCGTCATGGTGCCGACGGTGGAGCGCGAACTGCGCACCGGGTTGGTCTGGTCGATCGCGATGGCGGGCGGTACGCCGTCGACCCGGTCGACTTGAGGCCGGTCCATGCGGTCGAGAAACTGCCGGGCGTAGGCGCTGAAGGTTTCGACGTAGCGCCGCTGCCCTTCCGCGTACAACGTGTCGAACACGAGGCTGGATTTGCCGGAGCCGGACGGCCCGGTAACGACCGTCATTTCGCCGGTTCGTACATCGAGATCGACGTTTTTCAGGTTGTGCTGGCGCGCGCCGCGAATGCGGATGATTCCGTTAGATGCCAATTTTTCCGACCGTCTGAATGAGTGGACCACCTCTTACGGACGCCTCGCGACCGCGCAAGTTCGGGATACCCGGCTGGCGGAACGACACGCCAAAGGCCGGGTTGTAGGGGGATACTATACTGTATATTTATACAGTTTTCCATGACACGGCACGGTTGCGCGCTCACAGCGCCTCGGGCCGGAAATCGCGGCGCCGAGGGCGCCCCGACCAGCCGGTTAGCAAGCCATGTGCCGTTTCAGAGGGAACGATGCAGCCGTTAGGAAATGGCGGCGAAGGGAGGGAAATACAAGGTTTTCCGGCGCAGCGCGGCGCGGCGCGCGCGCCAGCCGGAACCAGCCGAAACCAGCCGGATCGGCCCCCCTAGCCGAAGACGCTTTCCACGTTAAACCGACCCATCACCGGCGCCGTCGGTTCCGAAGCCGCCTGCGCCACTCCGCTTCCGTCCAGCGCGTAAGCCACGCAGCGTTTTGCCAGCACCTCGGTCGGATCGACAAGCCGGACCACCAACCCGTCCGGCCGCGTCAGCGTCGAACCGCGCAGCAGCAGCGGCAACTCGGTGCAGCCCAGCACGATGACCTGCACGCCTTGCGCGACCAGATCATCCACCGCAGCGGCGAGGTCGTCACAGCACTCACCCGACGTGTAGCCCGCCTTGGCGCCACTCGGCCCATAAACCGCGTTCATGAGCCGCGCCTGGGCGGCCGCGGCCGGCGCGATCTGCACGAAGCCGCATGCTTCGAGCGCCGTCTCGTACACGCGACTCGCCAGCGTGCCCGACGTAGCCAGCACGCCTACTTCGCGCAGGCTAGGGAAAGCCTCACGCAGATAATCGGCGGTACAGGTCAGCATATTGATGATCGGAATGGTCAACGAAGGCTGAATCCGCTCAACGAACGCATGCGCCGTATTGCACGGAATTGCGATGAGATCGGCGCCGCCCTCTTCGAGCGTCTTGCAGGCAGCGTAGAGCGCGAGCGTCGGATCGTCGCCGTTACCGAGCAGCGCTTCAGTGCGATCCGGAATCTGCGGATTCTGCTCGACCATCACCTTGATGTGGTCCTGATCGCAGGCGGCCGGCGTGTTGCGCACCAGTTTCGCCATGAAATCGACAGTCGCCGCCGGGCCGACACCGCCCAGCACGCCCACCTTGAAACGCCGCTCCGGCTGCGCATACTGCGCCGCTGCAACGTAGCGTGCGTAGACGAGATTGGTATCGATAAACGGCACTTCCAGCGTGCCGAGTGCGCGCGCCACCAACGGAATTTCGGCGTGCCCGGGAACGATGATCTCCGCACCTTGCGCAATGAGGTCAGCGCAGGCGGCGCGCAACAACTCGACTGGCCGGCCGTACAGATGCCCGCATTTGATGCCCTCGTCGCCATACACGGCGCTCGTTACGCAATCGAAGCCCGCTTCGTCACGCGGATGCAGCACGTCGAATCGCGCACTGTCGAAATAGCGTTCGAAAAGGCCGTGGCGGCGGATCGTGCCGGAAGTCAGCACGCCGACGCGGCGAACCGACGGAAAAGCTTGCCGTACGTGCGCCAAGAGCGCCGCCATGATGTTGGCGATCGGCGGCGCCACGTTCGCCGAGAGTTCGTCGATGAAGGTGTGACTGAGGAAGCACGGCAAGACGATCGCGTCGACACCGCGCTTCTCGAAGGCTCGAATCGTGTCGAACACGTGGATCTTGAATGGCGCGCTCGCGGCGCCTGGCGTTGCCGGTCCTTGCCACGAGTGCTGCTCGAGGACGAAGTCGAACGGCTTGGCCGCGCCGGGCCGGCGCCAGGCCGCGGTCATCCTGCTCAATACGTCGACGCTTGCGAGCGGCGACGCGCCCGTCACCACACCCAGCGAACGATGACGATACATGATGGCTTTCCCCTGTCGTTTTTTCAGTTCGCCTTGATATTAGGATGCTTTCGGGGATTCAGGATGTTGTTAATCACGAAATAGCGGGTTTATGCCTGGCTGAGTCCTTACTGAAGGTTTTCCTGCGGTGACGCCTGTCCGCGTTTTGTAATGGATTGATTGGCGTTGCCCTAATTCGGGGGCATACAGACAAACAGGCGTCACACGGCGACGCACCTTAACCTAGGCGACTTCGACAACACCTCGCGCCGCGCCGCGCTTACGGCGCTCCAAGGTGCCGATGCAAATCAGCGAAACCCCGGCAAGGCAGCTATAAAACACGGCCAACGGCCACCATGCGCCCGGATATCGATGCGCGAGCAACGTCCCGATCAACGGCGTCAAGCCGCCGGCCAATGCGGCGCACACCTGATAGGACAAAGAGATAGCCGAATACCGGACTCTCACCGGGAATGCAGTCGACATAAAACCGGCCATCACCGCATAAGAACTCGACATGCACATCACTGCAAGCGCGATGCCGAACACAATCGCCACCGGCTGCCCGGTCGACACCAGCGCGAACATCGGATAAGGCGAAAGCATCGCCAACGCCGCTGCGCCCTTTAAAAACCTGCCGGTGCCGATCCGTTGCGCGAACCATCCGGAACCCAGTTGCGTGAACAACTGAATGAACGCCACCACGAACAGGCAATCGAGAATCAGCGAACGATCGAGTCCAAGCGTCTGCGTCGTGTAATTCAACATGAACGTATTGACGAACCAGGCACCGGCCACGCCGATCACATTCGCACCGAGACACAACAACACCGTGCGCCATGCGTCGCGCACAACCTCGGCGACCGGCAACGTCGCCACGCGCCGTTGCGCTTTCAACGCCTTGAATTCGGGCGATTCATCGACTCCCGCGCGGATCAGCAAACCCACCACCAGCAACACCGCGCTGGCGAGAAACGGCAGACGCCAGCCCCAACTGAGAAACGCTTCCTTATCCATCGATGCCACCCCGCGAAACGCAAGCAGCGACAGGATCAGCCCTGCCGGACTGCCGAGCTGCGCAAACGAGGCGAAGAAAGTGCGACGTCCCTGTGGCGCGTGTTCGCTTGCCATCAGTACCGCGCCGCCCCACTCGCCACCGATCGCGATGCCCTGCGCGACGCGCAGCAGCACCAGCAACACAGGCGCCCAAACGCCGGCGCTCGCATACGTCGGCAGGAAACCGATGCCGACTGTGCCTACACCCATGATCGCCAGCGTCGCCACGAGCGCCTTCTTGCGGCCGATGCGATCGCCCAGGTGGCCGAACACGAGGCCACCGAACGGTCGCGCGAAAAAGCCCACCGCGAAGGTGCCGAACGAAGCCAGCGTAGCGAAGAACGGGTCGCTGCCGGGAAAGAACAGCTTGCCGAAAATCAGCGCGGATGCGGTGGCGTAGATATAAAAGTCGTACCACTCGATTGTGGTACCTACAAATGCCGCTGCTGCGGCACGGGTGGGTTGCCGGCCTGCGGCGAGGTCGTCTGGTTCGCGGTTCATGTGTTTCGTCTCCAAGGTCGTTCTTCTGGATAGCGCGGCTTCTGCGTGCCGTCGCCGGAAAACTGCTTGCTTGCGGTCAGGCTTTGAGTACTCCCGCTTCGAGCAAACGCTGCTGGGTTGCAGTATCGATGCCGAGTGCGTCGAGTACATCGCGTGTGTCGCCGCCGAGGGTCGGCGGCGCACTGCGATAGGTGGCCGGCGTGCGCGACAATTTGATCGGCGACGCCGTGCCGCGATACTCGCCCATCTCGATCACCATGCCGCGATGCAGTGTGTGCGGATGGCGCGCGACGACGTCGACGGTTTGCACCGGCCCGCACGGCACGCCTGCATTGATCAATGTCTGAGCGAGCGGCTCGCAGTCGTGCGATGCGAGCAAATCTTCGAGCGCGGCCTTTAGCGGCTCGCGATGCGCGCAGCGGTTGCGGTTATCCACGTAGCGGGGATCGTCCGCAAGTTCCGGCGCGCCAAGATGCGCGCACAGCCGCGCGAACTGCCGGTCATTCCCGACGGCGAGAAAGATTGGCGCGGTCGCGGTCCGATAGCTGTCGTACGGCGTGATGTTCGGATGGGCATTGCCGCTGCGCTCGGGCGTGCGGCCCGAGCCGAAATAATTCGGCAGATGCGGATGCAGGAGCGACACGCCGCAGTCGTACAGCGCGATATCGATCGATTGGCCATGCCCGCTTTTCGTGCGCTCGGCGAGCGCCAGCAGAATGCCGGCCAGCGCGTTCAAACCCGTCACCATATCCACGACCGGCAAGCCGACGCGCGTCGCTGGTCCGTCGCGCTCGCCGTTCACACTCATCAGGCCGGTCATCGCCTGAATCGCGGCGTCGTAGCCGGGCAAGCCGCCTAGCGGGCCGTCGGGACCGAAGCCCGATACCGCACAATGAATCAGCTTCGGGAAACGCTCGCGCAAATCGCGCTCGTAATCCATGCCCCAGCGCGCGAGCGTGCCGGGCTTGAAGTTTTCGACCAGCACGTCGGCGTCTTCGAGGAGCTTCCACAGAATGTCACGGCCCTCGTCGCACGACAGATCGACCGCGATGCCCTGCTTGTTACGGTTCACGCCGGCGAAGTACCACGCGGTGTCGCCGTAAAACGGTGGCCCCCAGCCACGCGTTTCATCTCCGCCAGGAGGCTCCAGTTTGATGACCTGAGCACCGTGATCGGCCAGCGCTTGTGTGCAGTACGGACCACCGAGCACGCGGCTGAGGTCGATGACTTTTATGCCTTGCAATGCGCCCGGCGTTGCTTGCGTACCGTTGTTCACATGTTCGGTCATTGCTCGCTCCCTGCCGGCAGCAGTTGCAATGCCTGGTCGAGCGTCACGCTGCGGGCATTGACCAGTGCGTCAATAACGTCGTTTTCATCCGAAGACGTCTGCACGTCGAGCGGATCGAACGGCAACAGCTTGTGCCGCAACACCAGATGACTCAGCGCGAGACGCCTGAAATCCGGGGCGAGACGCACACCTTCGCAGGCCATGAGCACAGCCGTACTCGCGTGATACAGGGCCGTGCCCGCCTGCCGGACCGATTCATCGTGTCCGCACTCGGCGACGCTCGCAAGGGCATCGCAAGCGCGCGTCAAAGTAGAACGCAGCACCTTGAGACTCGCAGCGGGCAGTCCTGCGGCACCGAGCATATCCTGTAGATATGTGCGCAGCGGTTCGAGCGCACCATCCCGTTTCGCTGCACGCGCGACATCGAGCGCGACGATGTTGCTGGTGCCTTCCCAGATCGAACCTAGATGCGCGTCGCGCACGAGACGCGCGTCGCTCCACTCTTCGATATAGCCGGTGCCACCGCGCACTTCCATCGCGTCGCCGGTCACACGGCGAGCATCGCGGCACGCGCGGAATTTGATCAACGGCGTAAGAATGCGCACGCATTTCGCCGCCTGCCGATCGCCTGCGTCGGCCTTTTCCAGCAACAAGGCGATTTGCATGAACATCGAACGAGCCTGTTCCGCGGGCAGCATCATCTTGAGCAACTGCCGCTGCATTAGCGGCATATCGATCAGCTTGCGGCCGAACGCTTCGCGATTGCGTGCGATGTGCAGCGCCTCGGTCAACGCGCGGCGCATCAAGCCCGCCGCACGCACGCCGTTCGACAGACGCGACATGTTGATCATGTCGGCCATCTGGTGGAAGCCGCGCCCCACTTCGCCGATCAAATACGCCACGGCGCCTTCCAGCACGATCTCGCCGCTCGCCATCGAGCGGCTGCCGAGCTTGTCCTTCAGGCGCACGATCCGATAGCTGTTGCGCGAGCCGTCCGGCAAAGTCTTCGGCAACAGGAACAGCCCAAGGCCGTTGATACCGGCAGGTGCGTTGTCCACGTGCGCGAGCACCATCGCGAGATCGGCGTCGGCGTTCGAGCAGAACCATTTGTCGCCGTAGAGGCGCCAGGCTTCTTCACCGTTCGCGCCGGTTTCGAGCGCGGCACGCGTCGCGATACGGGCAACGTCCGAGCCCGCCGCCTGTTCGGTCATGAACATCGCGCCCTGAAACAACGTGTCGAAATCACGTGAAGCCAGCATCGGCAGAAACCGCGCGACCAGTTCGGGCGCGCCGAATTTGCGCAGCGTACGCGTGAGCGAATCGGTCATGCTGACGGGACAGCACAGCCCGAATTCCGCCTGCACGAACAGGTATGTCAGTGCGTATTTGACCAGCGGCGGCGCTGCCTTTTTGCCATCGCGGGTGTCATGGCTCATCGACGCGAGCCCCAACTCCGCGTAGGCCACGCGTTCGAGCGCGACGTAATCGGGATGCTTGTCGATGCTTTGCAGCGCTTCGCCGCGCCGCGTGCGATGCCGCAATTGCGGCGGGTTCTTGTCGGCGGACAACGCCCACACGTCGAGTTCGTCGGATGCCCGCCGGCCTAGCGAAACGAGTTGGCTTTCGAGTTCCTGATATAGCGCGTCGCCGAGATGCAGTTTGAGCAGACGGGCGAAGTCGGGGTCGCTGCTGAAGAGGTTGATGCCCCGGCTGTCGGGAATATTGGACGAGCCGTGTGCCGGCTGCGCGGTAATTTCGCTCATGCTTGTCTCCTTTGTGGAAGGAGCATAGAAGCGGCTTCGATAATCGTCTAATACAACTTATATCCGGTACGATAGATGCAGCTTATCGATCACAGAACCGGAGACTGCCGTGGACCTGAAGCAATTGCGCTATTTCGTGGCGGTCGCCGAGGAATTGCATTTCGGCCGCGCGGCGAAGCGGCTGTTCATTTCGCAGCCGGCGCTCAGTTTCGACATCCGCAAGTTCGAGGACCAGTTGGGCGTGCAACTGCTCGCGCGCACCAACAAGACGGTCGCGCTGACGAACGCGGGGCAGGTGTTGCTTGGCGAGGCGCGCCGCTTGCTGCTGCAGGCGGGCGAAGCCGAACGCATCACGGTCCGATCTGCGCACGGGTTAGCTGGCCGCTTGCGGATCGGCTTTGTGAACTCGATGTTGTATCGCGGGATGCCGCAGGCGGTGAGCCGCTTCGAGGCTGACTATCCGGGCGTCGAAATCGTGCTGAAGGAGATGAACACCAGCGAACAGGTGCATGCGATCCAGCGGATGCAGATCGACATGGGCTGCGCGCACTGGGGGAATTTTCCGTCGGATGTGGTTTCGACGCCGATTTTTTCGGAGCCGTTTTTGTGTTGCTTACCGATTGATCATCCGCTGGCGCGAAAGCGCAAGGTCGATCTGCGGGCGTTGGCGCAGGAGCCGTTTATTCTGTTTCCGCGCACGGTGTCGCCGCATTATCACGATCTGATTATTGCGCAGTGCGTGGGGGCTGGGTTTAGTCCGTTGATTCGCCACGAGGCGCGGTTGTGGCAGACCGTTGTGACGATGGTCGGGTTTGGGATGGGGGTGGCGTTGGTGCCTTTTACCTTGCGGCAGGTGCAGGATCCGAGGGTTTGCTTTTTGCCCTTGCAGGGGGAGACGCTGCTGTCGCAGGTTTTGCTTTTGCGGAGGGGGGGCGATTCGGAGCCTGTCGCGGAGCGGTTTGTTGAGTATCTTAAAGTTGGGAAGTGAGGTTTTTTTGTTGCCTTCGCGGCGCTTATTGGCCGTGTTCTTGGGGCGTTGGCCTTTCCTTGTTCTGGCTTTGGTGCCTTTCCTTGTTCTGGCTTTGGTGCCTTTCCTTGCATTGTTAGTGGTCTATTAGCGTTGCCCCTGTGCGGGGCGGCACTTACTTTCTTTGCCGCCGCAAAGAAAGATAAGCAAAGAAAGCGGCTAAAACCGCTAATGCTAAGTGTGCACCGTGGTCTGCTACGGGTAGTGGTGCATCTGGAATCCGTGCTCGCGCGCGTTCAGCGTTAGTGACAAAGGTGTCATCAGCTCCCACTCCGCACTGCGTGCGTCGCGGACGGGTCTGTATGGGAAACCAGGGGCTTCGTTTTTGCGCAGCGGGGGCCGTCGGCTTCGCCTCGGCGATGCGCTTCTGCATTCTCCTGGGAACCCCCGCTTAAAATGATATGTCGGTGTACTGAATCATGCCCGCTCCCAGTCCCAGTCCCAGTCCCAGTCCCAGTCGCGGTCGCGGTCGCGGTCACGTTCACATCGGAGGATGCCGCTGCCGTTGTCGTTCCAATCGGAATCGGGGCGGTAATGGTTGTGCAATGACGAGCCACGACCCGTTGGCGAGGCGTGAGCCTCGAAACGTAGCGGGTGGTTTTTTAGAAGTACTCTTCGGAGCGCGCAGCGCCGCCGGAAGTATGACGCCCTTGTCACTGACCTATGCAGCGGCACGAACACAGATTCCAGATGCACCACTACCCTGTGTGGGCTGCGAGACCCGCTTAGCAGGGGCTTCTAGCCGCTTTCTTTTGCCTACTTTTCTTTGCGGCGGCAAAGAAAAGTAGGTGCCCCCCCGCACAGGGGGAACGCTAATAGACCACTAACAAATCAAGGAAAGGCCAAAGCCCGCAGAACACGGCCAAATGCCGCCGCAAAAGGCAAAAACCAACCATTACCCTTCCCGCAAATACCCCACAAGCACCTTATGCGCAACCATATCCACAGCAGGCTTAATCAACCCATTCTTGTCAGTCCAAACCTTAGGCGTCAAAGCCCCACTCAGCGCAACACTATCCGCATCACCCAGCGCAAGCAACGCAGTCTGCACCTCATCATCAAACGCAATCACGTTGACGAAAATCGTATCGCCATCATTGGTGGTCGCCCGGACCTTGCAGGTCACAAAGCGCTTACCATTCTGCCCCGTGCGGATCTGCGCCTCGCCGTATAAGCGCCCGCCCACCAGTCCATCGATCATCGTCCTGCTCCTGTTATTCCGTACCGTGCAAAAAGCAATATCGCCCAGCACAGCCCGTATGATCCCACGATACGCAGGGCGGCTTACGCAAAAGCACGAACCGCCTGCGCCGGACGCACACGCTCATCGTGAACCAGTCTGCGCGCCCGCCACTTCGAAAATATCCCGCAGCCATTGCGCAAACACCCGCACCCGTGATGACAACTGGCGATTCTGCGGATACAGCACCGAAACCGGCATCGGCGGCGGCGGGAAGTCCGCGAGAATGATCTTCAGCCGACCCGACGCCAGCTCACTCGCCACACGGTATTGCGGCACCTGCACGATGCCGAGCCCGGCCACCGCCGAGCCTGTGTAGAGATCGGCACCCGTCACCGATACCGTCGACGGCAGGTACGTGGCCGTATCGCGGCCGTCGATTCTGAATTCGAGCGGCACCGGCTTGCCCGTCGCGCTGGACAGGTAATTCACCGCCCGATGCGTAGACAAAGCCGACGGATCGGCCGGCTCGCCGTACGCCTCCAGATAAGCCGGACTCGCCACCGTCACTTGCGGCAGTTGCGCCACGCGCCGCCCCACCATCGACGAATCCTGCAGATTGCCCGCCCGCAACACGCAATCGATCCCCTCCCGCACCAGATCGACCAGCCGGTCGTCCTCGCCGATCGTCAGTTCGATGTCCGGAAACCGCGCGAGAAATGCCGGCAGCGCCGGCACGACAAAGTGCCTGGCCAGGGTGCCCTGCAAATTCACACGCAACAGGCCCTTCGGCGCGAGATTGGAAAACGAACCCTCCGCCTCCTCCATATCGGCGATCAACCGCACGCAGCGGCGGTAATACGCCTCGCCGTCGTGCGTGAGGCGTACCGAGCGCGTGGTGCGCTCGAGAAGCCGCGCGCCGAGCCGCTGCTCCATGCGCTTCATCAGGTTGGTGACGGTGGCGCGCGGAATCTGCAGGTCGTCCGACGCGCGCGTGAAGCTTTGCCGCTCGGCGATCCGGATGAACACCCGCATTTCCTCGAAACGATCCATGGTTGATGCCTTTGTGCCGGGACGGCGATCCGGCCGCCGGTCGGTCAATTGTTGAAGTAAATGGAATTATTATGGCAAGTCTAACCCGATTATCTCAACGACGAAATCGACCATGATTCGTTTCACCAACTCACCACACAGAAGGAAACGAATCATGAACACGATCAAAAACGCTCAAGTCGCCATCGTTACCGGCGCATCCCGTGGCATCGGCGCAGCGGTTGCGCAACGTCTCGCCAAGGACGGCTTTGCGGTTGCCGTCAACTACGCGTCGAGCTCGACGGAGGCCGATGCTCTGGTCGCGGAACTCACGGCGGCGGGCACCAAGGCTATCGCAGTGAAGGCTGACGTGTCGAACGCCGACGACGTGCGCCGCATGTTCGAAACCACCGAACAGCAACTCGGCAAAGTGGACGTGCTGGTCAACAACGCCGGCGTGCTGAAGACGTTGCCGCTCGCCGACACCAGCGACGCGCTGTACGACCAGACCTTCGACATCAACGTGCGCGGCACCTTCAACACACTGCGCGAAGCGGCCGCACGGATGAACAACGGCGGACGCATCGTCAACTTCTCGAGCACGACACTGGCGCTGAACATGCCGGGCTACGCGATCTACAACGGCACCAAGGCCGCGGTCGAAGCCTTCACGCATGTGTTCGCGAAGGAACTGCGCGGCCGCAACATCACCGTCAACGCGGTAGCGCCGGGCCCGATCGCGACCTCGCTGTTCCTCGACGGCAAGACCGAAGAACAGATCCAGACTTTCGCCAAAATGCCGCCGCTGCAGCGCCTCGGCCAGCCGGACGACATCGCCTCTGTCGTGTCCTTCCTAGCCGGTCCGGATGCAGGCTGGGTCAACGGCCAGATCCTGCGCGCCAACGGCGGCGTGGCTTAACTCACTCGATCAAGCTTGAAAACACGTAAAGAGCCTCTCTCAAAGCACCTTTAAACGTCGTATCACTTTCACGAATCGGAGAAGAAAAATGCAGAAGAACGTCATTCTGGTTACGGGCGCGGGTACGGGCATCGGCAAGCTCACCGCGCAATCCTTGGCCGAAGCCGGCCATATCGTCTACGCGACGATGCGCGATATCGAAGGTCGCAACAAGCCGCGCGCCGACGAAATGCGGGCGCTCACCCAGGCGAAGGACATCCAGTTGCATCCGCTTGAACTCGACGTGTTGTCGCAAGAATCCGCCGATGCCGCCGCCACGACGATCATTCGCGAGCAAGGACGGCTCGACGTGGTGATGCAGAACGCGGGCCATCTGGTGGTCGGTCCGACCGAAGCGTTCACGCCCGAGGAAATGGTGAAGGTGTTCGACACCAACCTGTTCGGCGCGCAACGTGTGAACCGTGCGGTGCTGCCGTATCTGCGCCAGCAGGAAGCGGGCTTGATGTTGTGGATCAGCAGCACGACGACCAAGGGCGGTTTTCCTCCGTTCCTCGGCCCCTACGGTGCGGCAAAGGCGGCGATGGATTCCCTGGCCGTCACCCTCGCCTACGAAATCGCGCGCTTCGGTATCGAAACCTCGATCGTGGTGCCGGGCGCGTTCACTCGCGGCACCGCACACTTTCCGAGCGCCGGCAAACCTGCCGATGCGGAGCGCGCCGCCGCGTATGCACGCTATGACGGCGTGATGGATCAGATCGGCGAGCGCCTGTCCGAACTCACACCGGACGACGCCGATCCGCAAGCCGTGGCCGATGAAATCGCGCGGATCATCGCGTTGCCTTCGGGTGAGCGGCCGATGCGCTCGGTGATCGACTTCGTCGGCGACGGCGCGCGTGAAGTGCTCGAAGTCTCGGAGCGCGTGCGCATCGAGTTTGCCAAGCGGATCGGCATGGGCGATCTGCTCGAAGCGAAGATCAAGCGGTAATCAACGCATGACCGTGAGGGACGCCGAGGCTGATTGATAAACCTTTGCGTCCCGCCGTTCCTTTCCCGCTTTGAACCCACACGCTCATGAAACCCTCAATCCTGGCCGCCTGCGCCGTGCTGCTGCCGTTTCTAATCGGCGCTTGCGATGCGCAACACCAACCTCAGTCGCCGGACGCGTCCGTCACCACGCGGAGTACAGCCATGAAACCCTCAGTGACTTACCTTCATCTGTTGAAGCACACGCCCTTTTTCACGAGCCTGACAACCGAACAATTGCGTTGGGTGATCAGCCATTCGCATGAATGGGAAGCGCAATCTGGCACCGTGGTCGCGCAATGCGATAGCAGCGCTCACGGCGGCACTGCGAATGATCAAGGCATGTGGATTCTTTTAGACGGCGGCTGGCAAATCGAATACGGCCAACAGTCGTATCCGGCGGGCCATGCGAGTGCGGGGAAATGGTTTAGCGCGGCTGTGACCGATCGGCCATGCAGTCTCGTCACGACCGAACACAGCTATGTGATGAAAATCGAACGCGCCGACTTTGACGCGATGCTCGAACAAGGTTTCGCATTCGATCAACATCTCGATGCGGGCCGCCGCTATTACAGCGAACTGTTCGCCGCTCCGGCCGAACTCGTCAAATAGCAGTCGAGCCGGAGCGGGTGATTACGCTGTGCAAACGCCAAGGAAGCGCGCTTAAACCGCCTTCGGATTGCGCTCCGTAAATCCTTCCTGATGCCAATACGGATACGCGGGACGCACAGCGCTGGCAGCGTCGAGTTTCGCTACCTGTTCGGGTGTCAGATTCCAACCCACCGCGCCGAGGTTCTGCCGCAACTGTTCTTCATTGCGCGCACCGATCAGCACTGTCGATACAGTAGGCCGCTGCAGCAGCCAGTTCAGCGCGATTTGCGGCACGGTCTTGCCGGTTTCGGCCGCAACCTCGTCGATTGCATCGAGCACGCGGAACAGATACTCGTCCGGCACCGGCGGCCCCATGTCAGAGGTTTTATGCAGACGGCTCGTTTCCGGCAACGGCTGCCCGCGCTTGATCTTGCCGGTGAGACGTCCCCAGCCGAGCGGACTCCACACCACCGCGCCCACGCCTTGATCGACACCGAGCGGCATCAACTCCCACTCATAATCGCGACCAATCAGCGAGTAGTAAGTCTGATTCGCGACATAGCGCGGATAGCCGTAACGATCCGCCGTATCCTGCGATTTCATCAGATGCCAGCCGGAGAAATTCGACACGCCGGTGTAGCGGATCTTGCCGGCGCGCACGAGATCGTCGAGCGTCGACATGACTTCGGCGACAGGCGTCTTCGCGTCGAAACCGTGTAACTGGAATAGATCGATGTAGTCGGTTTGCAGACGTTTGAGCGCTGCGTCCACCGCCTGAATCAGATGAAAGCGCGACGAGCCGACATTGTTCGGACCGTCGTCGAAACGGAAAGTCGCTTTGGTCGAAATGATCGCTTTGTCGCGCTTGCCCTTGAGCGCTTCGCCGAGCACCGACTCGGAAGCGCCGCTCGAATAGATGTCGGCGCTGTCGAACATCGTGACGCCCGCATCGAAACAGATGTCGATCAGGCGACGCGCTTCGGCGACGTCCGTGGCGCCCCACGCCTGAAAAAATTCACCCTTGCCGCCGAATGTGCCCGTACCGAAACTCAGTACCGGCACCTTTAAACCAGATGCACCCAAATGCCTGTATTCCATTGACGATTCTCCGTGTCGCAGCCATCGTTAAACGGACGTTTAGTCTACGCGCGTCTCGGCAAACGTGCCGGCGAGCGCGGCCAGCGCATCACGCGCGTTTCGAATCACGCTGTCCCAATCGCCCAAGGCCGGCTGCCGGAACAATTTCGCTTGCGCATACCAGGGCGTATCGGTGCGTTCCAGCATCCAGCGCCAGCAGGTGTCGAAGCGGTTCAGAATCCATACCGGCTTGTCTAGCGCGCCAGCCAGATGCGCGGTGGACGTGTCTACCGATATCACTAGGTCAAGGTTTGACACCAGCGCGGCAGTGTCGGCAAAGTCATCGAGTTCTTCGGTGTAGTCAATGACGTTGGGGTGCGAATCGCTGCGCAGTGACTGAAGCGCAGACGGTCCTTTTTGCAGACTGAAGAACTGCACGTTCGGCACATCGAGAATCGGTGCGAGCCGCTCGAACGTAATCGAACGGCGTGCGTCGTTCTTGCGGAGCTCGGCGACATGCGGCCGGTTTCCGCCGGCCCACACGAGTCCGACTGTCAGGTGCCCTTCTGCTTGCGCAGCGATACGCTCGTGCCATTCACGCGTTGCTTGCGGGTCGGCGAACAGATAAGGCGTCTTTGACGGAATGCTCGTGAGATCGGTATTGAATGCGAGCGGCAGACTCAGCAATGGGCAGTGGCAATCGAACGGCGGCAGTGCCTGGCCCGCTTCGATCAATTGATCCACACCGTCGAGCGTGGACATGAGCCGCATCAACTCACGTGGCACTTCCAGCACGACTTTCGCGCCGAGCTTCGACACCATGCCGGCATAGCGGCAGAACTGCAGCGTGTCGCCGAGACCCTGCTCCGCGTGAAGCAGAATTGTTTTGCCGTCGATCGAAAAATCGCCCAGCCAAAGCGGTTGCGCAAAAGTGCGCGTGCCTGCTTTGATCCGGCTACGCTCCCAACGCCATTCGTACTCTTTCCAACCCGCTTCCAGTTGCCCCAGTTGCAGCAGACACAACGACTGGTTCCAATGCGTCTCGGCAGCGGCGGGATTGACGGCCAATGCGCGTTCATAGCTCTGCAATGCTTGCGCGTGCTCACCGAGATCGACCTGGGTCAGTCCAAGGTTGTTCCAGGCATCGGCAAACGCAGGTGCGAGTTCGAGCGCGCGCTCATAGCATTGCCGTGCGTCGTCCGCCTGATTCAGGTCGCTGAGCGCGTTGCCGCGATTGCTCCACGCGTCGGGATAAGTCGGCTGCAATGCGAGCGCGTGATCGCAGCTTGCGAGCGCATCGGCGGGACGACCCAGATCGCGCAGCACGCAGGCGCGATTGTTCCAGGCTTG
Source organism: Paraburkholderia nemoris (assembly GCF_905221015.1). Taxonomy (NCBI): domain Bacteria; kingdom Pseudomonadati; phylum Pseudomonadota; class Betaproteobacteria; order Burkholderiales; family Burkholderiaceae; genus Paraburkholderia; species Paraburkholderia nemoris. The sequence continues at coordinate 142,813 of NZ_CAJNBO010000023.1, forward strand.
CGCGAAATCCGGCGTCAAGGCGATCGCGCGATCAAAGCTGCTGAGCGCTTCGAGCGGCAAGTTCAGGCCGGCTTGCGCGTTGCCGCGATTGTTCAGTGCGTCCGGGAATTTCGATTGCAATGCGAGCGCGCGATTGGCACTCGCTAGTGCTTCGTCGAAACGTTGCAAGGCATTGAGCGCATAAGCCAGATTCGAATGAATTGGCGCCTGTTTCGCGTTGACGGCGAGCGCCTTTCTGAGGAACTCGATGCCCTCCTCGACACGGCCCGCCTGCAGCGCGAGCGAGCCCAACAATTGGAGCGCCTCGAAATGACGTGGCTTGAGTTCGAGAATCTCACGGTAGAGTTCTTCGGCCTCGGCGAATGCGCCGTTCTGCTGAAGCGCGACGGCTTGCCGAAGCATATGGTCCAACTGTTGCGGGAGATTGGCAGGCTTGCTCATGAGGTGAGCTTGGATTGAATGCGGGTGAAATCGGGAAACCGCTTTCAGGCCTCCTGAGTCGCGGGGGAAACCACGCGGGTCAGGCCCGAAAGAACGAAGCCGATTATCGCCGAAAAGAACGCGTTTGGTCTGCTATGTGCAAGCGGCTTTGAATGTGCGCGAGCAGGAGGGAGAACTGCTTGTCTTGGGGGCGGGTTTTGCAGGCGTCTCTTTTAGACGTGTTTTTAAGCGGCTTTCTATGCCGCGTTGCGGCGCGCGTCACGTCGCTACGTGACGCGCGCCTTGATGCCTGGACTGTGGCTGGTGCGCCTGATGTGTCTGATGTCCTGCTTACTGGGCAGTCAGATGCTTACGCTTGGCGAGCTCCTGAGCCATTGCGTAGTGCTCCTGGATGGTCGGCAGTGCCTTTTTCGCCGCGTCCTTCAATTGTTCGTCGCGGCCCGAAGCAATTTCCGCCTGGAAGGCCGACAGCGCTTTCTGTTCTCCGGCGAGCGCGACCTGCTCGATGTAGGTCTTGTCGAAGTCGGCGCCGCGCAGGTTATTGATGCTCGCGAGCACCGCCGGGTCCGGATCGTTCTTAGGCACGTCGACGCCACGCGGGCTAGCGGCGCGCAGCGCGTCGGAGATCTTCGCGTTGTCGTTCGACACGCGTTCTGCGAATGCCTTCACGTCCCGGTCGGTGGAGCGCGAAGTGGCGATGCGTGCGGCATCGCGTTGCGTGGCGACAGCCTTGGTGGCGTCGGTGATGAAGGTCTGGTCGGCGGCATGAATGCGAACTGCATCCGGCGCGGCCGCGGTCTGAGCACTGGCCGAAGTAGCGACAACCATGAGGCTGGCCATGCAGGCACTGGTGATGGCGGCGAGAGGCAAGCGGATCATACGTTCTCCTTGGAGTGGAAGCGAAACGACAGCGATGCGAGTGCGCCTTGGCCACGCTTGCGATTGCATTAATACCTTGCAAGTCGCTTGCGACTGGCTAACGGCGCCGCGCTCTTATCGCTGTGCATTCTAGGAGGCGCACTACCCAGCATGTGAAACCATGCTGTCGCTTCTGTAACGTTAGGTAACCTTCATACGAAATACCTGTTTTTGCTGTACGGCCATCGACCTCTTCCTGCCCCGAATAGCGGCTTGGTGTAAACCAGAAAGCACCGGCAAACCGCCTGAATTCACTGAACTTTCCTGCTGCTGCGCCGATAACAGAAAGGTAGGGCACGCGCCAGGGCCGAACGAACGGTATGCATGGCGCACCACTCGCACCGCAATCCCTGGAGAGATTCGATGGCAGTAGATCACCGCGCGAACGACGAACGCAGCAATCTGACGAGTTCCAATAAATTCGAGCTGTTGCTGTATCGGCTGGGTTCGGTTCCCGGCAGCGACGCGCATGAGCTTTACGGCATCAACGTTTTCAAGGTGCGTGAGATCTCGACGATGCCGCCGGTGACGCCGATTGCGGGTTCTTCGCCGTTCGTGATGGGCGCGGTGGACATTCGCGGCCAGATCATTCCCGTGATCGACTTGCCGCGTCTGATGGGCTGCGAGCCGACGCGCGGTCTGAACATTTTGCTGGTGACGGAATTCGCGCGCTCGACGCAGGCTTTCGCGGTCGAGGAAGTGGACGACATCGTGCGGCTCGAATGGAACCAGGTGCTCTCCGCAGAAGGCGCGGCTGGTGGCAATCTGGTGACGAGCATTGCACGTATCGACGGCAACACGGGCGACTCGCGGCTTGCCCAGGTGATCGACGTGGAGCAGGTGTTGCGCGACGTGTTTCCGTCACAGCATCCGAGCGTCGACCCGACCTCGGTGGGTGACGCGCTTGGCATCCGCCCTGGCGCGAAGATTCTCGCCGCTGACGATTCCGGTTTTGCGCGCAAGCTGATCGAGCAGGCGTTGAGCGCGATTGGTGCGGACTATGTGATGACCAAGACTGGCGAAGAGGCATGGAATACGTTGCAGCAGGTCGCGCGTGAAGCGCAGGCTAACGGCACGCGGGTGAAGGACAGTATTGCGCTGGTGTTGACCGATCTCGAGATGCCGGAGATGGACGGGTTCATGTTGACCCGTCAGATCAAGGCTGATGAGCGGACTCGGGATATTCCGGTGATTATTCATTCTTCTTTGACTGGTGCTGCCAACGAGGCGCATGTGAAGAATGCTGGGGCGAATGGGTATGTGGCTAAGTTTGCAGCCGCTGAGCTGGCTAATGCTATTCGTAATGCGCTGGGGGCGCCTGCGGCGGAGGGGGTTGTTGTTTGAAGGTTTTCGGGTTTTTTGCCTTCGCGGCGCTTGTTGTCTGTGTTCCTAGGGTGTTGGCCTTTCCTTGATTTGTTAGTGGTCTATTAGCGTTCCCCCTGTGCGGGGGGCACCTACTTTTCTTTGCCGCCGCAAAGAAAAGCAACCGTATTGGAAGTCAAGCGGCGAACAACGGCTCAAGGTGGAAAC
>NZ_CAJNBO010000024.1:0-140381 GCF_905221015.1 Paraburkholderia nemoris
ACTTAGCATTAGCGGTTTGAGCTGCTTTCTCTTGCCTACTTCTCTTTGCAGCCGGCAAAGAGAAGTAGGTGCCGCCCCGCACAGGGGCAACGCTAATAGACCACTAACAATTCAAGGAAAGGCACCAAAGCCAGAACAAGGAAAGGCCAAAGCCATAAGAATACTGACAATAAGCGCGCCAATATCAAAATTAATGAAAAGCCGGAATAAACAAAGAAAATACAACAACACCAAAATCAAATAAGAAAAGCGAAAAAACGACCCCAAACCCATGCCCCGCAGGGCCTACTCACATTTCCCCACATAACGCCAAAAAAATCCAAACCTAAACCCCACCGCATGAAATGCAAAAAACAACACATTTCCCCACTTAACAGCAACATCAAAAAAACCTAATGCCACCTCAACACCGGATAAAAACGATTTCAGCTATAGTCGCCATTTTCCAGCACCAGCCGGGCAACAAAAGAGCATCAATAAGCCCGCCACAAGGAGTAAAGAAAATGAACGCCCGCGAACCTGCTTTCGTCTCCGCTTCCCGCAGCGCACGCCTGCGCCAGATGCTCGTCAGCAACGAACTCGAATTCATGATGGAGGCCCATAACGGTCTCTCCGCCCGTATCGTCCGCGAAGCCGGCTTCAAGGCGATCTGGGGTTCGGGTCTCGCGATCTCCGCCCAATTCGGCGTGCGCGACAACAACGAAGCGAGCTGGACGCAAGTCGTCGACAACCTCGAATTCATGGCCGACGCCAGCGATCTGCCCATCCTCCTCGATGGCGACACCGGCTACGGCAACTTCAACAACGTGCGACGCCTCGTGCGCAAGCTCGAACAACGCGGCATCGCCGGCGTCTGCATCGAAGACAAGCAATTCCCGAAAACGAATAGCTTCATCAACGGCGAAGCGCAGCCGCTCGCCGATATGGACGAGTTCTGCGGCAAGATCAAAGCCGGTAAAGACTCGCAGTCGGATGAAAATTTCTCGATCGTCGCGCGCGTCGAAGCACTGATCGCCGGCTGGGGGATGGACGAAGCACTGCGTCGCGCGGAAGCCTATCGGCAAGCCGGCGCCGACGCGATCCTGATTCACAGCAAGCTCTCGCGTCCCGATGAAATCCTCGAGTTCGCGCGTGAATGGGCCGGCCGCGGGCCGCTCGTCATCGTGCCGACCAAGTACTACAGCACCCCCACCGAAGTGTTCCGCGAAGCCGGCATCAGCACGGTGATCTGGGCCAATCATCTGATCCGTGCAGCGACCTCGGCCATGCAGGCCGTCGCCAAGGAAATTCATTCGAGCGAAACGCTCGTCAACGTCGAAGACAGCATCGCCGCTGTCAATGAAATCTTCCGCCTGCAAGACGCGGACGAATACTCGGAAGCCGAAGACCGCTATCTGTCGAGCGGACGCTCGGCGGGCTCCGCCATCGTGCTCGCGGCAAGCCGCGGCAAGGGGCTCGAAGCCGTCACCGAAGATCGTCCGAAAGTCATGCTGCCGATCGCGGGCAAGCCGCTGTTGCGCTGGCTCATCGATGCGTTCAAGAAACAGAGCGTCAATGACATCACCGTGGTCGGCGGCTATCGCGCCGATGCGATCGATACGGCCGGCATCAAGCTGGTCGTCAACGAACGTCACGCGCAAACCGGCGAACTGGCGTCGCTCGCTTGCGCCGTCGACAAGCTCGCCGGCGATACGGTTATCTCCTACGGCGATCTGCTGTTCCGCAGCTACATTCTGCGCGACCTGGTCGAGAGCGAAGCCGCGTTCAGCGTGGTGGTCGATTCGTCGCTGACCGATGCAGAAAACGCCAGCGTGCGCGACTTCGCATGGTGCTCGGCAGCCGACGATCGCGGGCTGTTCGGCAACAAGGTCACGCTGCGTCATGTGTCGAGCGGGCAGGAGGCAACGTCCGCCATCGCTTCGCAAACGCCGCATGGCCGCTGGGTCGGTCTGCTGAATGTGCGCGGCGAAGGGCGTGAGCGTTTGCAAGCGGTACTCGGCAAACTGCAGGCGCACCCGGACTTCGATTCGCTCGATATGCCCGCGCTGCTGAACGCGCTGATCGAAGCGGGTGAGTCGATCGAAGTTCAATACGTGCATGGCCACTGGCGCGGTGTGAACGATCTGGAAGACTTCCGTCGTGCCGGCGATTTCGCGCATGCACAAGCGCCGTTCGCGGCAGCAGCCGGCAACCGGACCGACGCAGCCAGCGGAGCCGCGCAATGATCGAGGCGGCACAGTTCGTCGAGGCGGCGCGTGAGCGCGGCTTCGACTGGTATGCAGGTGTACCGTGCTCGTATCTGACGCCGTTCATCAACTACGTGTTGCAGGACGAATCGCTGCACTACGTCTCGGCAGCCAATGAAGGCGATGCGGTTGCATTGATCGCCGGTGTCACGCTCGGCGCGCAGAACGGCCGGCGTGGCATCACGATGATGCAGAACTCCGGCCTCGGCAATGCCGTGAGCCCGTTGACCTCGCTCACGTGGACCTTCCGTCTGCCGCAGTTGCTGATCGTGACGTGGCGCGGGCAACCCGGCGTCGCGGACGAACCGCAGCACGCGCTGATGGGCCCGGTCACGCCCGCGATGCTCGATACGATGGAGATTCCGTGGGAGACCTTCCCGACCGAAGCCGACGCGATCGGTCCGGCGCTGGATCGTGCGATTGCTCATATGGATGAAACCGGCCGGCCGTACGCGCTCGTGATGCAGAAGGGCAGCGTGGCGCCGTACGAGTTGAAAGAGGGCGCCGGCGGCGCTCGCCGCGTGCCGGTCGCGCCGCATTCGCAATTCAAAAACGTCGCGGGGAATGAATTGGCTTCGCGTCACGATGCGCTGCAGAAAGTCATCGCGCACACGCCGCTTGAATCGACGGTGGTGCTCGCGTCGACCGGCTTTTGCGGCCGTGAACTCTATGCCATCGACGACCGTCCCAATCAGTTGTACATGGTCGGCTCGATGGGTTGCGTGACGCCGTTCGCGTTGGGTCTCGCACTCGCGCGCCCCGACCTGCACGTGGTCGCGCTCGACGGCGACGGCGCTGCGTTGATGCGCATGGGCGCATTCGCGACGCTCGGCGCGTACGGGCCGTCGAATCTCACGCACGTGCTGCTCGATAACGCCGCGCACGACTCGACCGGTGGCCAGGCGACGGTATCGTCGCAAGTCTCGTTTGCAGGTGTGGCCGCGGCTTGCGGTTACGCGTCGGCGGTCGAAAGCGACGACGTCAACGTGATCGACGAACTGTTCGAAACAGCGCCGTCGCCCCATGGTCCGCGCTTCGCCCGACTGGCGATTCGCCGCGGCACGCCCGATGGCCTGCCGCGTCCCACTATCACCCCGCCCGATGTGAAGACGCGCCTGATGCGCCACATCGGCGCCGCTTAAGGAGTGCGCTCGATGCTGCTGCTCAATCCCGGCCCGGTGACGCTCACCGAACGCGTCCGCAACAGCCTGTTGCAAACCGATCTGTGCCACCGCGAAAGCGAGTTTTTCGACTTGCAGGAAGAGGCGCGCACGCGCCTGGTCGATCTGTACGGTCTCGACGCAGGCGAATGGCAAGCGGTGCTGATGACCGGTTCCGGCACGGCTGCTGTTGAAAGCATGACCGCCGCGTTGGTGCCGCAAAACGGCAAGCTGCTTGTCGTGGAAAACGGCGTATACGGTGAGCGTATTTCGCAGATCGCCACGCAATACGGCATCGCGCATGAGTCGCTGAAACACGACTGGATGCAGGCGCCGGATCGCGCGAAGATCGCCGAACGCCTCGACGCGGACAAAGCGTTCACGCACGTCGCCGTGATTCATCACGAAACGACGACTGGCCGTCTGAACGATCTGCAAGCGCTCGGCGCGCTGTGCCGTGAGCGCGGTCTGCGTCTGCTGGTGGATGGCGTGAGCAGCTTCGGCGCTGAAGCGATCGATTTCGCCGACACGAGTCTCGACGCCGTCGCGGCTACCGCGAATAAGTGTCTGCACGGCGTGCCGGGCGCATCCTTCGTGCTGGTGCGGCGCGCAGCGCTCGCGCAGGCGGCGAGCCGCACGTATTACCTGGACCTTGGGCGTCTCGCGCGTTTGCAGGATCAGCGCAATACGCCGTTCACGCCGTCGGTCCATGCGTATTACGCGCTGGTCGAAGCGCTGCGCGAACTCGCCGACGAAGGCGGCTGGCAGGCGCGCCACGCGCGTTACGCGGCGCTCGCCGAGCAGGCTCGCGCGGGCCTGGCCGAACGGGGCATCGGCAGCGTGTTGCCGCCGGAGCAATCGTCGGTGGTGCTGCGCGCGTATCGTCTGCCGGACGGCGTCGCGTATCCGCAACTGCACGACGCGCTGAAGGCGCGCGGCTTTGTCATCTATGCCGGTCAAGGCGGCTTGTCGGCCGAGCTGTTCCGCATCTCGACGATGGGCAACATCCACGCCGCCGACATCGACCGCCTGCTGCAGGGTTTTAGCGAGCTGACGCGCTAAAGCTCGCGATCAGTCGCGCTTGCTTTCGTGGTCCGGTAGCGATCCGGTAACAAGCGCACGCTGCCGTCACACCGGGTCTTTGTCCGGCGGTCCATCGGGCCGCTGCGGCTCTTCGGTGTGATGACCCGGCGACGGCGGCACGAGCGGATCGGCTTCCGGGTCCCGGTTCGGATCGGCGTTCGGGTCGGGAATCGGGCTGGTATGCATGTCGTAGCTCATTGCATCACCTTTGAGTTGAGAGGCGAACGGAAAGCGGGCGGTCCGGCCGCTGTCGGTCGAGTTCACCCACACGCCAGCCGTTTCCTTCTAGCGTAGGCGATCCAGCAGGCCGCGCACCCCTTACTTTTTCCTGCGGCGCCCCACGCTCAATTGCCAGTAGCGTTCGGTGTCGAAAACGTCATCGTAATTGCCCGCGCCAAAGGCGCGCAGCTGGCTTGCGTAAGCGTTCACCGCTTCGCGTTTGAGCTGTGTGCGGCGCGGGAGATCGATCGTGTGGCCGACGCTCGGATAGGCCGGCGTCGCGACGACGCCGCGTTGCGCGAGGTCGGCGAGCCGCGCCTGCACGACGCCGGGCGTGCGGCGGTGAATTGCGTCCTCATAGGCAAACCACGTGAGGTGCGACAGGCGCGGCAGGATTTCGCAGCAGGCTTCGAATACCAGCACATGATCGTCATGATGCAGGCCGAGCGGCATGAGCAGCGTGTTCGCGGTCGTACGGTAGATGGTTTCTTCAAGCACGGCGGCCAGTTTGCTGATCGACGGCGAGTCCAGATATTGGCTGCCGCGAAACGGCATGCGCAGTGGAATCGCGTCGAGCACTTCCAGGGCGACGTTGTCTTCGAGCGTGCGGGCGTGGGTGGCCTGATGGGCGTTCGCGAAACCCGATTTTTGATCCCATTCGGTATGCATTTCGTGCTCGGGCGGCGCGGCAAACACCGTGCAGACCGCGGCGTCAGGATGGGCGGCGAGTAGTGCGCCGCAACTGAAGACGGCGTCGTCGAAATGGGGCGAGACGATGAAAAGGCGTGGGCTGGTTTCGCTCATGGGACATGGGGTAGTTTCGAAACGCGCGGGGCCGCATTCGAAGCTTCGATATTGCGCGCGACAAACTTGCTGGATTGGCGGCGTCACATCAGCTTAGGCGGAATTGTCGCGACTTGTGTAACCGGTGTGGCCGCCGCAAGCCGCATGCCTAGCCGGCCTCGACGCTGTAGCGGCATCCCGTAGAAGCTCACCGTTCAGCATTCTGCGGTTCCCGAACTTACTCACCCCCTGCCGAGGGCCCGACGGGCGCAGGTACAGCATACGTCTGCTCACTACCGCTCATTAGTGATTGGTTATGGGACTTAACAGCTCGTGAATGAGTAGTTAACTATGGTTTTGTTTCCCGCGGGTTAAGCTGCTTACTCAACCGAGTATTTGTCCAAGTGTCTGGGCACGAGCAGAATGCTTGGATTGACATTTATCACTTACAAATGAGCGATAAAACTGACTAATCGCTCATCAGTGAGTGATTAAATGGCTCTCCTCTTGACCGGAAAGCTTGCGCGCGCCGATAATGAGGGCATCGTCTGAATCAGTAGTATCGCTCACATGGACACTATAAAAGAAGATAAACGCTCATCTGTGAGCGTTAAAAAATCACGGGACTCAATTCCTGCGCCAGTTTCGCGCGCGCTGAAAAAGTTGGGTGCCGACCTCGCGCTGGCGCGGCGCCGCCGAAGGCTGACCCAGGCGTCGCTGGCTGAACGCATCCAGACGTCGGTGGCCACGTTGCGCCGCATGGAGCATGGGGACGAACGCATCTCGATCGGCACCATTGCGCAAGCATTTCTGGTGCTCGGCGAGCTGGACAAAATCAACGGACTGCTCGATACGGCAGCCGACGGCATCGGACTGACTCTTATGAACCAGCAATTGCCGCAGCGTGTTCGCAAAAAGCGCGTCACGCCCGAATCGGGGGCGCTATGAAGCGGTCAGTTTTGCAACAGAGCGTCAAGGTCGCACTCGGTCAGGCCGCGCTTCCGGTTGGCAGACTGACTTTCAATAAGGACGGTGCGCGGGAAAGTTCAACGTTCGCCTACCATGATGCCTGGCTGACATCGGCCGACCGTTTCGAGATTTCGCCTGACCTGCGGTTGGTGGATGGTCATCAGTTTCGCAAGCAGTCATCCAGGGACGACTCGATTTTCCATTTTGCATTTGCGGACACCGAGCCCGATGGATGGGGATGCCGGGTCATCGCGCGCGACCACGCCAGGCGTCGCAAGTCGGCACAGGGGAGGGGCGAAGAGACTCTGCGCGCCGGGCTTACGGAGATGGACTACCTACTGGGCGTCGACGACATGAGCCGCATCGGTGCACTGCGACTTATGGACGAGGCGGGTAACTATCTGCGCGCCACCGAAGATGGAGGCCGCGGCACGCCGCCGCTGCTCGAACTGGCGCACTTGATTGGCGCCACGCGCGCGGTCGAGATGAACAAGGAAACGGAGGCGGACCTGAAGTACCTGCAAGGTCGCGGCACATCTCTCGGTGGCATGCGGCCCAAGTGCACTGTCTTTGATGAAGATGGGCATTTGGCCATCGGCAAGTTTCCGAGCATCAAGGACGACCGCAGCGTGACACGCGGCGAGGTCCTCGCTCTTCATCTGGCCGCGGTCGCGGGTATCACGGTCGCGGAGTCGCGTATCGTCATGTCGGAAGACGTCCCCGTGGCACTGGTGCGCCGGTTTGACCGTGTCGCGCACGGAGGCCGGATTCCGTACCTCTCAGCCGGCTCCATGCTTCAGGCCTCACGGCAAGACGAGCACGCCTACACTCAGATAGCTGATTGCATCATCGCGCGTTGCGCCGACCCGAAGCGCGACCTTGAGGAGTTGTGGCGGCGACTTGTGTTCAATCTGCTTATCACCAACGTGGACGACCATGTGCAAAATCATGGTTTCCTGCATGTTGAGCATGGGCAATGGCGGCTCGCGCCGGCGTTCGACGTCAACCCGTTCCCGGATAAGGATCCCGAATTGAAACTATGGCTGAATGAGGACTATGGCCCAGTCGACTCGATTGAGGCCGTGGTGAATGAAGCCGGTTACTTCAGGCTCGATGCGGGCGAGGCTAAGCGTGTCCTCGGTGAGGTCTACAAGGCAGTCAGAGATTGGAAGCGTGTCGCGAGATCGGCACCGGTTGGCATGACCGACGACGACCTCGATGCCTTTCAACCTGCGTTCGAGAATGGGCAAATGACGGTGGCGGCGTCGTTGCTCTGAGCAAAGGGGCGCCGCGCCTCGAGCGCGAAAACTACGCGGCACCATCTCCCGCCAGCGCCGCCGCGCGGCTGAACGCCGCCGCGATGGTCGCCACGACGTCGTCGCGCAACGTGGCGTCGGTCATTCCTAGTGCATACGACGGGTGCCAGGTCGGCACGATCAGGCGGCCGTTGTGAGCGATGGTTTGCCCGAGGTATTCGGACAGATTGACGTGCGGGCCGGTCAGCGTTTGCAACGCCGTCGCGCCCAGCGTGACGACCACGCGTGGCGCGACCTGCGCCAGTTCTTTTTCCAGCCAGTACTGGCAAGCCTCGAGTTCGCGCCACACGGGCGTGCGATGGACGCGCTGCTGGTCGAGCGTTTCCCATTTGTAATGCTTGACGGCATACGTCAGATACAGCGCCTCGCGCTCCAGTCCGGCGCGCGCCAGCACGGTGTCCAGCAGTTGGCCGGCCGGCCCGGTGAAGGGCTCGCCGTGCTGGTTCTCGTGCTCGCCCGGCTGCTCGCCGATCACCATGATCGCGGCAGGCGCGGGCCCGGCGCCCGCAACCGCCTGTTTCGCGTTGCGCCATAACGCGCAGCGCCGGCAGGTGGCGAGCGGGCCAGTGGGCTCCCGCAAAGGGGGCGTCACGGCCGAATACTCGATTGGCGGCATGGGCGGAACGGTGACGGCCGCGCTTTGCGCGCCGAGACGGCTGCGTTCGCGCGCGAGGTGTGCGGGCAGCGGTGGACCCGCGGGCGGCCTTCTCCAGTAGCGCAGCGGCACCGGTGAGGGCTGGGCATTGAAGGCATTGCAGTAGTACGCGAGCCAGAGCGCTTCCGTGGGGGTGCTGGTGATGGCCTCGCCGGTCATGGCGTTGGCCTCCAATACCGGCTCGGCTTGCTCGCGTTCCGCCATCATCGGCCGGTCGGTGCGCAGCAGCATGCCGTTCCAGAACACCGCGCCGTGCGGCGTGGCGAACATCCACGTGGAATTGCCCGTGCGCTTGGCGAACCGCTCGGCGGCGTGCTCCAGCAAGTCGTGATGCGGCTCGTACCAGCCGACGAATTCGGGCGGCTCCATCGACGGATCTCGCCGTCTGAACAAGGTGAGTGTCAGCAGATCCTCGGTTTCCCGCTCGATAGTGCGGATGCGTCGATCCAGCAGCGCGCCGTCGGGGTCATCGAGATCGAGGACGTTGCGCTCGCCGCGCGTCCAGCGCCATAGGACGCGATACAGCAGAGCCCAGCGGTCCGGCGCACGGAAGCACGCGGCCGTTTTCAGCCAGGAGAGCAGTTCGCGGGGAATCGCGGGCGTGGCGAGGACGGGGGCAGGGGCAGGGGCAGGGGCGACTCCTGTCTCGGAGGCGCTCGCCGTGGCGAGTGCGGATTCAGTAGCCGGCAGACCCGGCGCCCCGGCTTCACCTTCAGACCCTTCAGACTCAAGCCACTCGATCTGCGAGGGCTCGACACCTTGCTGCAGCAGCACCCGCGCGGCGCGCCGCCAGATGGCGAAAGACGGTTCGATCGAAATGCGTTTCATGCTGACGCGCCGTGGATGCGCGCATCGAGACGCGTGTACCTATGCGGCCGAAATACTGTATGGATATACAGTATGCGATAAAACGCCGGTCTGGATCAAGTCAGCCGGATCAAGCCGGTGCAACAACGGGCGCACGTCATTGCAACTGGGGCAGAGACACGTCCGCAGGCCCGTCACCAAGGAACGACCCTTCCGAGGTAATCAAGGTAGTGCAAACCGGCGCGCCCTTCATAAGCCTCGATCGTATTGACCAGGTTCGGAATGCTTTCCCCGATGGTCAAGCGCGCCGTAGGACCGCCCATGTCTGTCTGGACCCATCCAGGCGCCATCAGCAGGAGGCTGCGCGGAGATTCGGCGCTGCGCGCCGCGAAAGTCCGCATGAACATATTCAGTGCGGCCTTGCTCCCTCGGTAGACTTCGAAATTCGCGTTGGTGGCATTCGTGAGGCTGCCTTGCCCCGACGACATGACACCGATCGTTCCAGTCGGCGGGACAAGGTCCTGAAACGCGTCGATAACTCTCATCGGACTCAGCGAGTTCGTTACCATCACCCGCACAAATTCCTCGGTCGAGACGTCCGCGATCGTTTCACCATCTTCGTTGACGACGCCTGCGTTCACAAAGAGCACATCGATACGCCGATCTGCAAGGCGGGCGCGTAGCGCTGCGATCTGCTCGGGAATCGTGATATCGACAGTTTCCACTTCGAGCGCGCCAGCGGCGGCTTTCGCGACCTGCCGAAGCTTGTCGGTCGAACCGGTTCGCCCGGTGGCGATGACCTGATAGCCGCGCTTCAAATACTCCTCGACCATCGCAAATCCAAGGCCGCGCGAGGCGCCGATCAGAAGGACAGTTTTCTGTGAATGTGTGTTTTGCATTGGCACTCCCGGTAAACGAAGCCACTCTCGAATCTGAACGTAACGAGAGCGATCCTCGTAGGTAAATCGTTCGAACCAATATAGCGATGCGCAGGGAATGGCGGAAGCCGCGCTGAATGCAACTAATATCTGCATCAGACGCCTTACCTCACCTCCGCTGACTACGATAAAAAATGCCTGAACCGGACCTGAATCTCCTTTTCGCGCTCGATGCGTTGCTCGCCGAGAAAAACGTGACACGCGCGGCCCGGTCGTTGCATTTGAGTGCGTCGGCAATGAGCCGCACGCTGACTCGCCTGCGTGCCGCGACCGGCGATCCACTACTGGTCCGGGCCGGGCGTCAGATGGTGCTGACGCCGTATGCCGAGGGGATTCGCGAGCGAACACAAAATATCGTTCAAGAGGCACGTTCCTTACTGCGCCCGTCGCCCGCAGCGCTGGATTTTTCAACCTTGCGCAGAACCCTCACGATTCGTGTGAACGAAGCTTTCGTGGAAGCCTTCGGTGCGCCATTGATTGCAGAAGTGACTGCATTGGCGCCGTTTGTGCGTTTGCACTTTTCGTCCAAGCCGGAAAAGAACGCGGAATATCTGCGCAACGGCTCCGCCGATCTCGAGATTGGTGTGCTGGAGGAAATGGGACCTGAAATTCGCGTCCAGGCATTGTTCAGAGACCGCTACGTAGGCGTTGTAAAAAAGGGGCATCCCCTGGACCTGAAACAGGACGTGACGATCGAGCAATACGCAGCGTATGGCCACGTCGTCGCGCCGTACGGTCGCCAGACAATCGATACGCTTGACGCTGCGATTGCCCTGGCGGGTTTGGAGCGAACGACCATAGCGGTTGTGCCGAGCTTTCCGGCCGCGTTAGCGGTGGCACGAGCGTCCGATCTGGTCGCGCTTCTGCCGGCCTCTTTTGTGAACACTCAGCCCGGCGCAGCTGCCAGCGTCTGCGCATTCGAGCTTCCTGTGGCGACTGAGGGTTTTACGGTTTCCCAGATGTGGCATCCGCGTTTGGAGAATGACCCGGTGCATCGTTGGCTTCGGCAACTGATTCTTAGAATGTGCCGTCAGCAGGTGTCATCGGGTTAAACGTTGCGCAGATCTTCCGGCGTATCCACGTCGCGCAGAATCCCGGGATCGTCGACGTCCAGCCGCATGACCCGCTGCGAAGTCAACAGCGCGCGTGCGCCGGTGTCGCCGTCGAGCGCGATCAATGCGTCCCGATGCTCGATGCCGAAGCCGACCGGATGGCCGCGCTGGCCCTGATAAAACGGCGCGACGATCGAAGCGCCGCCGTCGAGCGCACGCGCCACTTCTTCGATCGTCGGGGTGGCGATGCGCGGCATATCGGCAAGCGCGACGATCCAGCCTTCGGCGTCGTCGCTGGCTTCGATGCCGGCGGCGAGACTCGCACCCATGCCACGATTGGCGCTCTCGGCGAACACGACGTCGCAGCCGGCGTCGTTCAGGAGGCGCGCGAGGGCGTCCGAGCCCGGCCGCACCACGGCCAGCACATGAGAGACAACCCGTAGCAGCCGGTGCGCCGCTTCGTGCGCGACGGGCGTGCCGTCGGGCATCTGCGCGAGGAGCTTGTTGTGCAGCCCGTCCGGGTCGAAGCGGGAGCCGAAGCCGGCGGCGAGCAACACGCCAGTAGCGAGCGAGGCGTAGGCCATGGACGGGCACCGATAGAAGGGACGTGCCCGATTGTGCGATGCAACGCATCGGCAGGCAAGCGCCAATGCATCAGCCGTTATGCGCGCATCGTCCCCATTACCTTGTCGAGCGTCACCGGCAGATCGCGCACGCGCACGCCGGTCGCGTGATACACGGCATTCGCGATGGCCGCCGGCACGCCGGTGATGCCAATCTCGCCGATGCCGCGCACGCCGAGCGAGTTCACATACGGGTCAGGCCGATCGATGAACGTGATGTCGAGCGAACCGATGTCGGCATTCACTGGCACGTGGTACTCGCCGAGATTTGCGTTAGTGAAGCGCCCATAGCGCGTATCGAGCGAGGTATCTTCCTGGAGCGCCGCTCCCACGCCCCACACGATGCCGCCCAGCATCTGGCTGCGCGCGGTTTTCTGGTTCAGCACGCGGCCCACGTCATAAACACCGACCACGCGCGCCACGCGAATCGTGCTGAGGTCCGCGTCGACATGGACTTCGGCAAACACGGCGCCAAACGAGTGAAGCGAGTACTTCTGCCTTTCCTCGCCGGGTTTGACCGTCGCGGTGGCTTCGATCGGTTTGCCGCCTGAGCGCGCGATGATGGCCGCCGCTGGATCGCGCTTCGCCGGTTGTGAGCGGCTCATGACCCAGCCGTTTTCCACCGTGATGTCGTCGAGCGCGATGCCGTGCACCGGCGAGGCTTCGTCGGCGAGCGCCAAGGCGATCAGTTGGCTACGCGCCTGGCTTGCGGCCTCGCGCACGGCAGGCGAAACGCTCGCCGCCGATTGCGAGCCGCCCGATCCCGGCGCTCTCGGCAGCGACGAGTCGCCGAGAGCGAAGTGGATGTTTTCCGGCGCGAAGCCGAGGGCGTCGGCGGCCACCTGGGTCATCACCGTATAGGTGCCAGTGCCGAGATCCTGCGTGCCGGAGGCAACCATGGCGCTGCCGTCCGGCAGAATCCGCGCGATGGCCGCGGCTTCGCTGCGGTTGGCCGGATAGGTGGCGGTGGCCATGCCCATGCCGATCAGCGTATTGCCGTTGCGCATCGAGCGTGGCGCGGCAGTGCGCCGCGACCAGCCGAATTTCTCCGCGCCGATCTGATAGCACTCGCGCAAGGATTTGCTCGACCACGGCTTGTTTTCCTGCGGATCGGCATCGGCGTAATTCTTCAGACGCAGCGCGAGCGGGTCCATCTTCAACGCGACGGCGAGTTCGTCCATCGCCGATTCGAGCGCGAACGAGCCGGTTGTCTCGCCGGGCGCGCGCATGAAGGTCGGCGTGCCGAGATTCATCGGCACGATCCGGTGCGTCGTGATCTGATTGGGCACCGCATACAACATGCGCGTGACCATGCAGCAGGTCTCGGTCCGGTCTTCGAACATTGACGTGTTCGACGTACTGTCGTGGCGCATCGCCGTCAGCGTGCCGTCGTGCCGTGCGGCAAGCGTGAAATGCTGCTCGGTACGCGGCCGCGCGCCGACGGAGCCGAACATCTGCGGCCGCTCGAGCACGAGACGCACGGGACGCCCGGTCTGTTTCGCGGCCATCGCGCACAACGATACGTGCGACCAAGACGAGCCCTTGCAACCGAAGCCACCGCCGATAAACGGCGAAATCACGCGCACGTCGCCGGGCGGCATGCCGAACGTTTTGGCAACCGCCTGCGCCGCATTGCTCACGCCTTGCGTCGAGTCGTACAGCGTGAGTTGTGGGCCGTCCCAGTGCGCCATCGTGGCGTGCGGTTCCATCGGGTTGTGATGCTCGATCGGCGTGGTGTAAACGGCATCGACATGGACCGCGCCGCTGCGCATGCCGTCCGCGAAGTCGCCGCGTTGCGTGTCGGTTGTGCGGCCTTGCGGTTTGTCGGGCGCATGTCCGTTCGGCTTCGCTTGCGTGAAATCGAGTACCGCGGCGCTGCTCTGATACGTGATGCGCAACTGGCGCGCGGCGTCGGTGGCATGTTCGAGCGTATCGGCAACCACCACCGCGACCGGCTCGTTGTTGTAGTGAACCTGGTTGTCCTGCAGCAGCGACAGTCGTCTGCCTGCCGGCGGCGTCAAGGCCGGTTTGCCGCCATTCGGCAGGCGCGGCGCGTTCTGATACGTCATCACCAGCAGCACGCCTGGCAACGCCTGCGCGCGGCTCGCGTCGATCGACGCAATCGTGCCGCTTGCAATCGTGCTGGTGACCAGCACCGCATGCGCAAGCCGCGCCTCGGGAAACTCGGCGGCGTAGCGCGCTTCGCCGGTGACTTTCAGCAGACCGTCGATGCGGTCGAGCGGTTGACCGATCAGATTCATGCGACACCTCCGCTGCGGCCCGCGGCCAGATTGACTGCGCGCACGATCGCGCGTTGCGCGAGCTGCACCTTGAACGCATTCTCGTGCAGGGGCCGCGCATCGCGTAGCGCGGCGGCTGCGGCGTCATGCAACCTCGCCTGCGTGAGCGGCTGGCCGTTGAGCATCTGCTCGGCCGCACTTGCACGCCACGGTTTGTGCGCGACGCCGCCCAACGCGATGCGTGCGGTTTTCACGTGGTCGCCGTCCATCTGCAACGCGGCGGCCACCGAGATTAGCGCAAATGCGTAACTGGCCCGATCACGCACCTTCAGATAGCGGGCGTTCGCGCTGAACAAAGGTGGCGGCAAATCGACGGCGGTGATCAACTCGCCCGCCTGCAAAGTCGTATCGATATCGGGCCGGTCACCGGGAAGCCGATGAAAGTCAGCAAACGGAATCGTCCGCTCGCCTGCGGGTCCGCTTATGGGTCCGCTCACGCGCACGACGGCGTCGAGCGCGGCGAGCGCCACGCTCATATCCGAGGGGTTCACGGCGATGCATTGCGGACTCGCGCCGAGAATCGCCAGCGTGCGATTGTGGCCTTCGAGCGCTGCACAACCGCTGCCTGGTATGCGCTTATTGCACTGCGTGAAGGCGGTGTCGTAAAAGTAGCCGCAGCGCGTGCGCTGCATCAGATTGCCGCCGACGGTCGCCATATTGCGCAACTGCGCTGAAGCACCCGCCAGAAACGCTTGCGACAGCAGCGGATATTGTTCGCGCACCAGCGCGTGATTGGCGGCATCGCTGTTGCGCACCAGGGCGCCGATACGGATGCCGCCATTGGGCAGCGTGGTGACCGTATCGAGTCCGCCGATGTGCGTGATATCAATGAGCCGCAGCGGCCGCGCCACGCCGCCCTTCATCAGGTCGAGCAGATTGGTGCCACCGCCGATGAATACCGCACCCGGTTGCTGCGCCGCGCGCACGGCGCCGGCGACGTCGCCGGCGCGTTCGTAAGAGATCGCATCCATGCTGGTCGCTCCGTCAGGCGTTGCGGCGGTGATCGCTGCCGCTGGTGTTTTCAATGACACTGCTGGCGATGCCACCACTGCCACTGCCGCTCGCAACGCTCTGCCCACCGGCTTCATGCACGGCGCGCACCGCCGCGACGATATTCACATATGCCCCGCAGCGACAGATATTGCCGCTCATCCGTTCGCGAATCTCGTCGTCGGAAAGTTGCGGAGGCCGGCTGCGGACATCGGCGGTTACGGTGCTGGCCGTGCCGTTACGGAATTCGTTCAGCAGGGCAGTCGCGGAACACAACTGCCCGGGCGTACAGTAGCCGCACTGGAACGCATCGTGTTCGATGAAGGCTCGCTGCAACGGACTCAGCACGCCGTTGCTGGCGAGTCCTTCCACCGTCGTAATGTTTTCTCCTTCATGCATCACGGCGAGCGTCAGGCAGGAATTGATGCGACGGCCGTCGGCGATCACCGTGCATGCGCCGCACTGTCCGCGGTCACAGCCTTTCTTTGTGCCCATCAGGCCTGCGTATTCACGCAGCGCATCGAGCAAGGTCACGCGCGGTTCGAGTTGCAGCGTGTAAGCGCGGCCGTTGATGGTCAGCGTGACCGGACGGCCCGGCACTGGTGCTCGCACCTCTGTAGGCGGCGCGGCCGGGGTGGGCGTTTGTGTTTGCGCGCGCAGATGCGGCGCCGCGCCGACCGTGGCGGCCGCGGCCGCCGACTGCAGAAAGCGGCGGCGCGACGGTCGGGGTGGCGTGGCGGCGGCCGCGTCGTCCGAATCCGGACGTTCGTTCTTCGTGGACATGACGGTCTGCTGGCTCCATTGAAAGGTCAATGCAGGCTGGCGACATACTGATAGCCATCGTGCGGATACCCGCGCGTTGGCTTCCGAAGCGTCGTGGTCTGACTCATTGCGATCAGCAATTTCGGTGCCGTTGCGGATGCAACGATATGCGGACGCGGCGCAACCGGGTCCGCTGCGACCCGGCTATCGAGTCATGGCGAATCGGGTCGAATCCTTGCGAGCGCAACCAGAAACGTAGCGACGCGCGTCAACCACGGACGTTGCGCTTAACGAACGGGAAAGTAAATATGCGGAAGTGCCTTCTTTCTGCGTGCAAAAAGAAAGACTGTTTTGTGTAGGACGAGGAGTCCGCCAGATCAGGCGTCGGCCCAGCGGCGCAGCAGATTGTGATAGATGCCGGTGAGACTTACCACGGTTGCATCGTTCGAACCTTTCTCGGCCGCGAGGTGTTGCACGTCGTTGTCGAGTTGGAACAGCATGGCGCGTTCGCCGTCGTCGCGCACCATGCTCTGAATCCAGAAGAAGGAGGCGACCCGCACGCCACGCGTCACCGGGCTCACGTGATGCAGGCTCGAAGCGGGATAGAGCACCATGTCGCCGGCCGGCAGCTTCGCGCGATGCACGCCGTAGGTGTCTTCGACGCAGAGTTCGCCGCCGTCGTAGGACTCCGGCTCGGCCAGAAACAGCGTAGCCGACAGATCGCTGCGAATGCGGAAGTCGGTGCCGCGCAACTGGCGGATCGCATTGTCCACGTGCGTGCCGAAACCATCGCCGCCTGCATAGCGGTTAAAGAGCGGCGGAAAGACTTTCAGCGGCAACGCGGCGGAAAAGAAGCGTGGATTGTGGCCGAGCGCGTCCTGAATCGCATCGCCAATCGCGCGCGCGGCAGGGGAGCCTTCGGGCAATTGCTGGTTGCGCTTGGCCTGCGCGGACTGCTCGCCGGAAGTCGCGTTGCCGTCGATCCATGGTGCCGCGTCGAGGATTTCGCGGCATTGCGCGACCTGTTGTTTGCTGAGTACGCCTTGCAGATGCAGCATCATGCGCGCACCTCTTCATTGATATCTGCATCGATCTGTTCATCGATATCGTTAGCCAGCGCACGAAATGCGGCCACTGGCGAAGCGGCCAGCCACGCTTGCATTTTCTCGACGAACGCGGGCGTTGCCGTCACTGGCACGCGCTGTAGCCACGCAAGTGCGGCATCGATCTCGCCGCGTTCAGCGAGTAGCCGCGCACAGTTGAACTGGCCGCGAAAATCGCCGCCCACCGCTGCACGCCGGTAATAGTCGAGCGCGATGTTTGCGTTGGCATCGACTTCCCAGCCGTCCTCGTAAAAGCTGCCGATAAAGTTGATCGACTTCGTGTGACCCATTTCGGCAGCGCGCCTGAACCACTGCAGCGCCTGTGCACGATCGCACGCCACACCATTGCCGAGCGCCAATGCGGAGGCATAGTTGTACATGCCCCAGTCGAGTCCGACCTGCGCCGCGAGGCGGTACCAGTAGACCGCCACCGGCGCGCATGCGGCGATTCCCCAACCGTGCTCATAGCAACGGCCCAACATGTTCATCGCCATCGGATGATCCTGCCTGGCCGCGTGCTTGAACCAGGTCAACGCTTCCTCGGCGTTGCGTTCCACACCATGGCCGTCGAGCAGATATTGCCCGTACACCGCCTGCGCTTCCACGATGCCGTTATGCGCGGCCGCCGCCACCCACGCGGCGGCAGTGGCCGGTGGTCCGGAGAGAATCGCGGCGAGCTCGTCATGCGACACGCTCGCCAGCGCCTTCAGCGTTACCTGTTCCGTCATGCCGTGCTTAGTAATGCGCGTTGAGCGTCAGGAAGGCGGAACGGCCGGCTGCGATCGACGCGTAGTGCGCCGGATACGCCTGGTCGTAATACGTCCGGTTGAAGATGTTCTGCACGTTCAGTTGCAGGTCGACCTTCTTGTTGATCCGGTACGTCGCCATGCCGTCGAAGCGCCAGTACGACGGCACCGCACGCAGGTTCGCCGTGTCACCGTACACCTGCGACATGTAGAACGCGCCACCGCCGATCGTGAACTTCGGCAGCACGTCGTAGTTGGTCCACAGGCTGATGCTGTTCTTCGGCGTATTCGGGAACTGGTGGCCGTTATCCGAGGTGGTCTTGCCGTTGTCGCGCAACTGGCTCTTCATGTACGTGTAGCCGCCGAACACCTGCCACTTGTTCGTCAACTGACCGGCCACGCCGAACTCGAAGCCTTGCACGCGCTTGTTGCCGACCATCGCGTATTCGTTGTTCGGCAGCGTGACGCGGGCGTTGGTCGTGTCGATCTGGAACAGCGCGCCCGTCAGCGAGAGATGGTTGTCGAGCACATTCCACTTGGTGCCGAGTTCGACGCTACGGTTCTTTTCCGGCGCGAGCTGATCCGCGTTCGCACCGACCCCGCCACGGCCCGGCGTCAGCGATTGCGTTTCGCTGCCCTGGCCGAGGAGGGCGCCGGCCGGCGTCGACGAAGTTGCGATCGACGCATACACGCTGCCGTTCGAAGCTGGTTTGAAGACGAGGCCGAACTGGTAGTTGAACAGCGTGTCGTCGCGCGAGGTGCGCTTGCCGCCATTGGCCACCGTGTTGCGGAAATCGGTCGAATAATCGTCGACACGCAAGCCGACGTTGGCCTGCCAGCGTTTGGTGAGTTCGATCGTATCGAACGCATACAGCGATTTGGTGGTGGTGCGCTGCTCGCTCGGATCGTTCGTTTGCTTGACCGAGCCGGCCCACGGGTCATTCGGATTCGGCGACCACAGGCTCGTGCAGTTATAGCCCGACGCCGCGCCGATGCCCTTGGTCTTGCAGATCGCACCGGTGGCCGTTGCAACGGTGTACGAATCATTCACGCTGGTTTCGCGCGACAGTTCGAGGCCGGTGGTGAAGCTGTGTTTCAGGAAGCCGGTCCTGAACTCGCCGAACAGTTCGGTCTGGTTCGCGAGGCTGTAGACGTCGCTGGCACGCGTATTCGCGCGGCGCCACACCATGCCGTTCACGACGTTGCCCTGGCTGTCGTCCGGCTGCGTCCAGATGTAGTCCTGAGTCGACTTCGTATAACGCGTGGTGTTGCGGATCGTCAGATTGCTGTTGATGTCGTGCTCGATGCGCACGGTGCCGACGTCCGACGTCGTCTTGCGGAAATCGCGGTCGATCAGGCCGTAAAAGTTATGCCGGTTCACATTGGCCGGATAGATCGTGTCGACGTTGGCCGGCTTGTTGGTGGTCGTGTAGAAGTACGGAATGCCGCTGTCGGGCAGGTCGTCGGTGGAGAGGTGGTAGTAGCTCGCCGTGACGCGGGTCGGTGTGCCGAGACCATAGGTGAACGACGGCGCGATGCCCCAGCGTTCGTTGTTGACCGCGTCGCGGCCGGCCACGTCGTTGTTGTGGCTCATCACGTTCAGGCGGAAGGCCGCGTGATCGGCCATCTGCCAATTGCCGTCGGCGGTGAAGCGGCGGTAGCGGTCGGTGCCGAGGCCCGCGCTGCCGTCGGCGGCATTGCCCAGATGCGGGGTCTTGGTGATCAGGTTGATGCTGCCGCCCGCGCCGCCGCGGCCGCCGTAGGCGCCGTCCGAACCCTTGGTCACTTCCACGCTTTCGATGTTGAACACTTCGCGCGTGGTCGCGCCGATGTCGCGCATGCCGTCGACGAAGGTGCTGCCCTGGGCGTCGTAGCCGCGAATGAACGGCCGGTCGCCGAGCGGATTGCCGCCCTCGCCGGCACCGAATGTGATGCCCGGCACCGTGCGCAGCGCTTCGGTCAGCGTCGAGGCGCCCGTGCTTTTGATCAACTCCTGCGGAATCACGGTCACCGACTTCGGCGTATCGACCAGCGGCGCGGTGAATTTGACCGACGCGGAGTGGTCGGTCTTGAAGCCGTCGTCTGCTTGGCCTTGCACGGCGATCGGCGCGAGCTGGCTTTCCTTGTCAGGCGGCGCCGTGCCGGCCGTGCCCTGCGCGAGCGCGGGACCTGCCGCCAACATGCTGCACAAGGTCGTGCTGATTTTGCCGAGCTTCGGTTCGTCGGACCGCAACTTCATTTTTATCCCCGTCATGAGTGCTGGTGCCCGGGTGAACAACGCATTTCTTACCCGAACATTCCATGTTTATTACAAATTGTTTGCGGCATGCATTCTATGCAATCTGGTTGTAATTGAGAAGCGTTCTCATCAGAAAATCTTCGGGCGGGGAATTGAAGGCGTGCGCCAATTCATGGAGTTGGCTTCTTGATCCACGAAGATGAATGTGGAATGGGTGAGTTTGATGGCTTCGGCAGGCGCGGAGATGCCTGCGCTTTTGTCGTCGCGAGCGCCTTCTATAGCGCGTGACGCGTCTCTGTCTTCTGGTCCAAAGCGGATCCTGTCCGCCCGATTTCCTACTGTGCGGCCAACTCGGCCAGCATCTCGCGCAGCCACACGAGCGCCGGATCGGCCTGATTGCGCGGATGCCAGCCCGCGTACAACGTGAAGCCGCGCGCCTCGAACGGCAGCGCAAAGGTGTCGAGCCGGTCGAGGTAGCGTGCCGCGAAGCGCGATGGCAGCGTCGAAACGTAGTCGGTTTTGGACAGCAGCTCCGGCACCAGCGCGAAGTGCTGGAGCGACAATGCAACGCGCCGTTCACGGCCGAGTTCGTCGAGATGCTCGTCCATGAAGCCGTGAAAACTGCCGCCGCTGGTCGACACCAGCACGTGATCGAGCGCGCAGTAGGTGTCGAGATCGAGTGGGGCGTCGCCGCGCGGGTGGCCCTTGCGCTGCACGAACACGAAATGTTCGTCGTACAGCTTGCGGACCTTGATCGACGGCGGAATCATCCGGTCGGAACCGAGCAGCAGGTCGATCTCGCCGCTTTCGAGCCGCGACGCGGCGGTGGGCTGATCGCCGATCACGAACGCCACGCGCACGCCTGGCCCTGCCGACGCCGGCAAGCGCTCCATCAGGCGCATGCCGAGCACGGCGGTGGCGTTGTCGTGCGCGGCAATCACGAAGCGCCGCGTATCGGTTTGGGGATCGAAGACGGACTGGTGGCGCACCACCGCTTCGAGATTCTTCAACGCGGCATGAAGCGGCTCCATCAACTCCAGCGCCCGGGCCGTGCGCGTCATGCCGCGGCCGGTTTCAGCGGGCAGCAGCAGCGGATCGCCGAAGATCTGCCGCAAGCGCGCAAGCTGCGTGGAGACGGCCGGTTGCGTCAGATGCAACCGCTCGGCTGCACGTGTGACGTTCGACTCGGCGAGCAGCGCGTCGAGCGAAACCAGCAGATTCAGGTCGATGCCGCGGAGATCAACCATGTTGATAGGTCGCATATGAGTAATTGATTTCTAGAATACGTACCGTGCCTCTACAGTTCAAGCACCGAAACGAACTGAAGGAAGCTCAACATGAAAGCCTGGATGCTCGACGAACCCGGCAAGCCGCTGGCCTTGCGCGACGTGAGCCAACCGCAACCGCGCCGTAACGCCGTGCTGGTGCGGATGGAGGCGGTGCCCTTGCTCAGCTACACGCGTGAATACGTCGAAGGGAAGTTGCCCTACGCGTATCCGCCGACACCGTTTTCGCCCGGCACCAATGGGGTTGGCCGGGTCGTCGCGGTTGGCGAGGGGGTGGTGGCATTTCGCGCCGGTCAACGCGTTGCCGTGAATCCGTACTGGATCGCCGACGAAACGGTGCGCGAGCCGGCGCAAGCGCTGTTAGGGCTCACCGCCATTAGCGCCGACAGCGGGGCGTTGCTGGCTGAGTTTCCACACGGCACCTTGCGCGAACTGGCTGAATTCCCGGCCTCGACGCTAATCGCGCTGGACGGTCTGGACGAGGTCGATGCCGCACGTCTCGCGGTGCTGGGCAAATTCTCGGTGCCCTTCGGTGGTTTGCGACGCGGCCGTCTGTCAGCGGGCGAAACAGTGGTGGTCAACGGCGCAAGCGGTTACTTCGGCTCGGCGGCCGTGCTTGCGGCGCTGGCGCTCGGCGCGAGCAAGGTGGTCGCGCTCGGCCGGCGCCTTGAACCGCTGCAGGCGCTGGTCGAGAAAGGCCGTGGGCGTGTGGTGCCCGTCGTGCTGAGTGGCGATGCCGCGCAAGACATAGCGGCGATTCGTGCGGCTACCGGTGGCGGCGCGGACCTCGCATACGACATGGTCGGGCAGGCCACCGACGCGAACGCGACCCTCGCCGCACTACGCAGCCTGCGTCGCGGCGGACGGCTCGTGCTGATGGGCAGCATGCAAGTGGATTTGCCGATTAGCTACAGGGAGATGCTGCTGAACAACTGGGAATTGATCGGCCACTTCATGTACACGCGCGCCGACTATCTCGCGCTGGTTTCGCTCGTCGCGTCCGGGCAGATTCCGCTCGACGCGATCGAGTTGAAGTCGTATCCGTTTGCCGAGCTGGAAGCGGCCATCGACGCCGCCGGCCGTATGTCGGGTTTGCAATGCACGGTGGTGGACGCCAGGTCGCCGCAAGCGTGGAGTTGAACGCGTAGCGGCTTAACTGCGGTCCTCGCTGAGCGGTCCGGCTGGCGAAGCTGTGAGAAATGCGCCGGTCCGCGTCATGCGGGCCGGTCGTATTGCAGAAGATGCATCCGTTCAGCCCATTACGATATTCGCCAGCTTGAATTGATACGGCACCGCGGTGGTCCCGCCGCCACCGCCCGTCATCACGATGTCGCAGCGTGCAATGCCGAGCAGCGACAACTCGGTGTTGATGTCGGAGATCACGGCGGAATTCATCACCTTGCCTTGTTCGATCTGCGAGGCGGTGCCGATCCAGAGCGTCGGCTTGAACTCGAACACGGCCTTCTGCCCAGGCACGATGCCGGTCTTCTTCGCGAGCAGCCGGTTGTCCTTGAACACGCCGGCGCTGATGGCGCCCGTGCGCAGATCGTTGCGCAACTGGATCTCGCGCGAGCTCGACGACGCGCCGGCGATAGCGAGCACGTTGCCGGATGCCGCGCGGCTTACGCTGAACATCTGGCCGTTCTGCGCGACTTTTTGCGGCATGTAGTTACCGTCCGAGTCGCTGGCGGTAACCGTGGTGAGCAGCGGAAAGACGAACGGGTGATTGTCTCCGCGCCCGCAGTTGCTGATGACCTTCCACGCGACTGCGAGCTCGTCGAAATCCGTCGAGACGTTTTTCTGAAAGATCACGATCTGACTGTTGTTGACGTCGTTGGAGAGGTTGATGAAGTTGAGTTTGATGTCCATGGCGAACCTTTTCCTTGTGGAGTGAAGCGGCGTCGAATGGCGAATCCTCCGACGCCGAACGCGTGTCCGCTACGCCATCACGACGTGTTCGAGCCGGAAGGTGAACGGCAACGAGCGCGGGCCGGGACCGCCGCCCGTCATCACGATGTCGGCGCTGGCAATGCCGAGCAGCGACAGCTCCGTGTTGATGTCGGAGATGACGGCGGAATTCAGCAACGCGCCCTGTTCGATCTGCGACGCGACACCGATCCACAGAGTCGGCTTGAACTGGAACACGGCCTTTTGCCCCGGCGCGATCGATGTTTTGGTCGCAAGCGGGCTGCCGTCCTTGTAAATGGTCGCGTTCGTGGCGCCGTTCGGCAGATCGTTACGGACCTGGACTTCCGAGCTGTTGCCCGGGTCCGTGCCGAGCGTGAGCACGTCGCCCGAGGTCGAACGGACGATCTGGAAGACCTGTCCGTTGGTCGCGGTTTGCTGCGGCATGTAGTTGCCGTAGCTGTCGCTCGCGCTGACGCTCATCGTCATCGGAAACTTGAACGGATGATTGTCGCCCTGGCCGCAGTTGCGGATCACTTTCCACGCGATCGCCAGTTCGTCGAAATCCGTCGCGACGTTTTTCTGGAAGATCACGATGTTCGAATTGTTAGCGTCGTTCGAACGGTTGACGAAGTTCAGTTGAATATCCACTTGCCTGCTCCTTGAGGTTGAAATACGGCAATCGGTTTGCCGCGCACCTTGCCACCGGCCTGCCGGTTGGACGGGCCGTCAAACGAAAGAAGAGGTGAGACGCCGGATGCGGGCGTCGTGCCGGCTCGAGGCGCTAAAAACGCGAGAGATGCGACGCTAGAGATGCACGACGTTTTCGAACGCGAAAGCGAAGGGCTGTGCGTCGACGCCGCTGCCGCCGCCTGTCATCACGATGTCGCCCGCGGCAATGCCGGCGAGGGGCAGCATCGTGTTGTCACTCGACAGCACCGCCGAACTGAGCGCGCGTCCTTCCTCGATCTGCGAGGCCACGCCGATCCACAGTGCCGGCGTGAAGCGGAACACGGCCTTCTGCGCCGGCGCCACCGCCTGCTTGGCGGCAATCAGCTTGCCGGCGTTGAAGGCGTTGACATTGACCGCGCCGCGCGGCATCCGGTTGGCGACCTGGATTTCCGGACCGCCGTCGGCGCCGCTTGCCCGTGCCGGTTCGGCGGTGAGCCGGGCGCGGCCGGTCGGATGAACCCCGATCACGAAACGTTCGCCGTGCTGCGCGGTCATGCGCGGCGAGTAGTTGCCGTGCTCGTCGCCGAGTGCGATCTCGATCTCCGTCGAATAAACGAACGGATGGATGCAATCGCGGCCGCAGAAGCGAATCACCTTCCATGCGATGGCGAGCTCGTCGAAATCGGGAATCACGTTGCGCTGGAACAGCACGACTTCGCTGTTGCCGCAGTCATTCGAGCGGTTGACGAAGCGAAGATTGACGTTCATTTCGCCGGCTCCGTGTCGTCGTCCGAAAGATGCTTCTCGACCCATTGCGTGATGGCGGGAGACACGCTGCCGGCGACCGACGACGTATGCAGCGCTTGCGCCCGGCTCTGCGCCTGCATGTCGTTCGCGAACCGGCCGAAGGCCATCGCGGCGTCCGTGGCGTTGCGGCTGCGGGACAGGTCGTCGAGATACTGGGCGGCCGCATCGGTGAGCGCGCCGGTGTGCTGCACGTGACCCTGGGCGATGCGCGTCGCGAGGTCGGCATTGATGGCGGCCAGCTCCTTGATCGCGGCGGCCGCGCCCGGCAGTGCGAGACGGTCGCGCTGCTCGCGCCAGCCGGCGTCGAATGCCGATTGCGTTGCGCTCGTGTACTGCTGGGTGCTCTGCAGGGCGGTGCGTACGAAGGCGCGCCACGCGCGGACATCCGTCGTGGCGCCCGGCAGTCCCGCCGGATTGGCCGACTGCGCCACGAGCTTGCTAAATAACTGGAAGGCGGCGAGATTGGCGTTTTCCCACTGCGTGATGAGGGTCGAGAGCATGACGGATCCTTAATCGGTTCGGTTTCGGTTTCGGTTTCGGTTTCGATGAGCGATGACAATCACCGCGTTCACTGACGTGCGCCGCCCAAGCGCTCGATCATCTTCATGACGGCGGCCATTTGCGGCGCCTCGCGGGTATTGAAGTTGGGATGGTCCGGGTCCGGACTCGTGTAGCCCCAGAAGTCCCAGCAGCCGAGCGGATTGACGGCCGATTTCGCAGCCTGCGGGTAGAGCACGATCAGGCGGTTGGTGTCGGCGATCTCGTTGTAGCCGGCGCCGCGCACGAATCGTTGGCCGACGGCATCGGCGTTCTGCACACAGCCGTGAAACGCGACATGGACGGCGCACGCCGCATGCAGACAATCGGCCGGCACGTACACGTAGGCCACGTCGGCGAGCGAAGCACCGCGGTCGCGATCGAACTCGCGCTGATCGAAGCTCCGCAACTGGCCGCTTGCCTGCGTCGCGGGTGCATTCAACGGCGCATTGGGTCTGGCATAGATCCAGCGCAGCATCTCGTGCGATTGCTCGAAGCCGCAGTTGTTGATGTACGGGCTCTGGTTCGCATCGCAGGGTGAGTCTTCCGGGCGGTTCGTGATCAGTGCATGGCCGGCGTCGGGATGGCGTTGATACTTGATGCCGGCTGCCGGCACTTGAGCCAGTTCATAGAAACGCTCGGCCTGATCGACCACGCGGGTCGCGACGACGGTATCCTTCGCGCCGCTGAAGAGGTAAATGCGTTGCTCGCGAAGATTGGCCGGGTCGTCGATTTGGCCGGCTTTCGCAAAGCGTTGCGCGGCATGCCATGCGCCTTCCGCAGTCGGCGCCGCGCCTGCCGGCTGCATGCACAGCGTGACCGCCGCCACGGAAGGCGCGATAAAGGCCGACTCCCCGGCGCAATCGAACGCGCCACCGGCCACGATGCCCGCGCCGATCAGACGGCTCGACCAGGCAACGTCGAACTGGGCCGCCATGAAAGCGCCGGACGAGAGTCCGGAGACGGACGTGTGTTGCAGATCCGCGCCGAGCGTGGGCAGCGGCGCGAGGTCCGCGGCGTGTGCACACGAGACGGTCGCGACGATCAGCACCACTGCGCCGAACCGCGCGCGCAGGACGTCGTGCCAGGATCTGTGTTTCTGCTTACCAAGTTTGGATAACGAATCATTATGGATAGCTGCCGAATTCATGCCATTACTCCTGTTGGGTGCGTACTCGATGAGTGTTCGGGTCTACGTTTCAGGCATGCGTTGCTTGTGTTTCACTACCCTTGCAGAGTAGATGCGCGGCGTGTTCGCATGAATAGGGCGGAAGACTGGTACGGCGACATAGGACGGATGGCCTGGGCCGTACCCGCCGTGCATTGCCAGGTTGTCAGGGCGCGCCGCCGGGTGTGCACGGCACCAGCGGTATCGAGACGCTGCGGTCGGCCGTAGTGATAGCCACCGGCCGGTTCGACGGCGTGTAGCGCAACCTGTGGATGCCGCGCGGCCCGAAGCCACTGTCGATGTCGGCCAGCAGGTCGGCGCCGTCCGGAATGCCGGCGAGACTGCGACCGCTCATCATCGCGGGCCGGCGCTGCGGGTCGTCCCAGTTGGCGCTGTCCGCGGATGCGTAGAAGGTGGGCAACACGCCGAGCCGGTAAAGACTGTCGAGCGTGCGCACAAGCCGCTCGCCGCAGCGTTCGCATAGCGCAGGTTGGTGCGCGATCTGCAAGGCCTGGCTGATGCGCACGACTTCAGCCGCGCAGGTGAGTGAAGGCGAAGACTGTTGGGCATGCGAATCAGCGATGGAATAGAGGACGATGGCGGCGGCTGCGATTGCACAGACAACACGCGTGTTAAGCCCGCGACCCGTCCGGTCGTGATGGTTTGAAATCATCGGGAAGCCTCCTGTCATGGCACTAGGAAAGAAAGAGCTTGCGTTCGGCCTGGCGGCGGCGCGTCAGCCCCGCGAGCGGTTTGCCGCCCGCTTTGTTCCAGACGAGGAACTGGTCGGCGGCATGATTGCTTGCGCCCGCATTCAGATAGCGCAGCAGCGTTGAAGAACGCAGCCGCCCCGCGCCGAGGTTGAAGACGAACGACATCAAGGCATCGAATTGCTGCTGCGTGATCGCGACGCGTACCAGCTTGCGCAGCGCGAGTTCGGCGCTGCGCAAGTCGCGCCTCAGAAGCGCCAGCGCCTCGGACTCCGAGAGCGGGCGGTTGAAGCTTTCGTGCGGCAGAATCAGATGCCCATAGCCGATAGTCGGTTTGCCGACGGCGTCGAGATAGCGGTTCAGGCGTAACCCCTCGAACTGTTTGATCAGGTCGATACCTTGCGTGCCGGTGCACGTGGGTTGCTCAGGCATGGCGTTTCTCCTCGTCGTCGTGCCGTGCGCGCGGTACGAGGCGGTGGGTGTATTCGTCGATCACGCGCATGATCGCTTCGGGCGGGGCGAGCGCCGCAAACTGCATTTCGATGTCGATGTGCTGGCTGTCGCGCTGCGCTTGCTCACCTTGGGCGTTCGGGCGTGCGGACGGCGGCGCGAGCGTCACGAAGAAACGGCCGCGTTGATCGCCGCCCGCCAATCCGCCTGCCGGTAGCGTTTCGGTGAAGTCCGCGCGCACCGTCAGATGCACCACCATCCTGTCGAGCGCGAGTCCGCGTGGCGTCGCCAGCGCGACCAGCGGCACCGGCATCGTGTGCTCTGCATCGAGCGCGACCTCGACAGCACGCGGTGTGAGCAGGCCGTTCTCGTCCTGGTCGAAGAACTGGTCGAGCACGGTGGTGTACTGAAGCGAGAGCAACTGGTTCGCGGCGGCCGCCGCGTGTTGCATGCCGCGCGTGATGTCGTCGAGCGCGAGACCGCGCGGCGGTGGCGGTGGATCGCTCGCGCTCGACGGTGGCGCACCGCCTGACGGTGGAGCGCCGGGCGGCACGTTCCCGCCAGTGCCGTTCGCCATGTCGGCGTCGCCTGCCGCCGCCGAGGCGGGCGGCGCGGCTTGCGCGGCCACCGGCGGCTCGCGCGTTTCGTGCCCAGCGGCCGGTTTGCTATCGCTAGCGTCCTGCGAGGCCGTGCGCTGTGAGACGTCGTCGTGCGGCACGCCTTCGGCCGGCGTGCCGTGTGAACCCGGCACGCCGCGGCGCCGCTTGAAGAAGTTGAACATGGTGTCCGCCCGCCGTCAGTGGCCGCTGTGCTTACTGATGGACAGGCTGCTGGCCGCTCGCCTGCGTGCTCGCTTGCGTGCTCGCTTGCGTGGTTTCGCCGACCAGCTTGCCGTCTGTCGGCGTGGTCGGCAGCGGCTTGACGTCTTTCGCCTTGTCTTCGGTCACGACCGGTTTGGTGGCGGCGTCCGTCAGGAAGTCGATCACACGCATCAACGCTTCCGGCGGCGGCTGCCGCTTGATCTGCGTGTGGATCGAATATTTGGCGCGCGTATCGGTGCTGCGGGTTTGCTCCGATTTGTGCGAGACACGTCCCGAGATGCTTACGCTGACCGGACCCCAGCCAAACTTCGCCTGGAATTCGCCGCTCGCATCCGTGGACTCCGACGACTTTTCCGACTGCGTGATTTCCATCTCGAAGTCGATCGTGCCTTCTTCGATCGCGATGATGGGATGAACGATTGCGGCCAGCAGCGGAATACGCATGGTCTTCTGCACCACGCCTTTCGATACGCCGCTCTCGTCGACCAGTGTTTCGTCGTAGTCGAACTGCACGGCGACTGCCTTGCCGTTTTGAATGCATACCTGCATCAGAAAATCGGCATAACTTTTCGCCGCCTGGGTTTGCGCTGAAATCATTGCTTTCAATGGACCGGCGATCATTTGGTCCATTGGTAAGGCATTAATGACAGAGCCGATGAAATTGGCATCCATACAGACCTCCATGGTGAATTTGTGACAGTGCGAATACACTGTCTCTATTCAAATTACATAAATTGGAGAAATCTTTGGAGAGGCCATCCGTCATGCATGACGGCAAGGGTGGGCGACATATTAATTCTGAAAGAAATGGAGTGCCTTTTGTATTAGAACGTTTTTCACGGATCAACAGGTCTAGTGCGCCATTTTCAAAAGAGCGGTAAAAGCGAGCCGAAGAGACGCAAATAACGTGAACCCGAGCGTCTCGCTACCGAGGGGATACGCTTAAATGAACGTTCTGATGATCGATAGTCCGCCGCTATTTGTGGCAGGGGTAGCCGATGTCTTATGGAGACGGGACAGCAGTTGCCAGGTGTGGTCGGCCCAGCGTCCCGAAGACATTTACCGTATCCGGGAAGGCCTGCCGCCGGGAACGGTCGGCGCGGTCACCCTCGAATGGGACGAGCGAGCGGCGCGGATGGGCTGGCCGAAGGTGCTGCAGGACGCCCTGGGGACGGTGCCGTGGCTATTCGTGGTGCGCACGGTGTGTCGCCAGGCGATCGCGGATGCGCTAATGGCGGGCGCCTCGGGCATCGTCGAGCGTCATGCGAGCGCGGACGAATTCGCCGATGCGCTCTGCCGCGTCGCCTCGGGTGCGATCTATGTTCCGCCCACTTATGGCCTGGGCGCCGAGCTGGGGCCGGCCCAGGCGCAGTCCAGTGATCGGGCATTCGAGCGCCTGACGCCGAGGCAGCGTGAGGTGTTGCGTCTGCTTGCCGAAGGGAAGTCGAACAAGCAGATCTGCCGGGTGCTCAACGTCGCGGAGGGGACCATCAAGAACCACCTGTACGCACTTTTTCGGCAGATCGGCGTCAGCAATCGCACGGAGGCGGCGCTCTGGCTTGCACGTCACGTGACACCTGAAAACGTGCACGGCCAGACGCTCGTATGCGTCACGCATGAGTAAATGCCACGCTTGCATCCGGCCCGGCGCACGGGCCTGATGCAAGACCGGCTAGGCCGGTGCAATCTGATGTCCGGCGTCTTCAGCGGCAAGGGTGTCGATGGCGTGCTGCATGGGCGCTGGACTCACGCTGACTTCGCCGGCGAACGGCCGGTCGACGGCCAGCACGAAAAAGAACGCGAGCCCGAGCGTCGTTGCCCAGATGGTCACGAGCCCAAGATGAAAGCGCGTCACGGGCAACACGTAGAGCAGCACCAGCGAGAGGGCGCTCGCGATCAGCATGACACCCCACAGCGTTACCGGCATGGCGACATCGAGTGCCTGCAGCCGATGCTCGCGAAGCTTGGTCATTTCATTTACGCGGGCGAGTACTTCGGTCAGGAGTGCCCGCTCGCGATCGTTCGACGGCACGATCCGGTTGGTCGTCGCGAACATCTTGTCGAACGCGGCCTGGGTTCCGGCATCCGCGCGGGCGTACTGCTGCATTTGCGGCCATTCGTCGCGAACGACATGCTCGATATAGATGATCAGTTCGCTCCTCGCGGTGAGCGCATCCGGCTTGCCGAACGACGCGAGATCGTGGGCGAGTTCGGTGGCGCACGCGGCCTCGGACGAGACCGTGCCCGCCGCGGCGTCGTAGGTGCCCCAGACCGTGATGGCGGCGAACGCGACCAGCAGCGAATTGATGGTGGTCACCGCGGACATCATCGCCACTGTCATGCCGCGCTGTTCGGCATCGAGTTGAACCGGGAAGCAGCGGCGAAACAGCAGATAGCCGCCCAGGGCCGCGGCGAGCGTCGCGCCGACGATCAGCGCACCCATCAAGGCGGCGGGCATGTTGTAGAGGAAGAGCATCGTGTCACTCCGGGTCGTTTGGAATGGGGGTAACGGACAGCCGGGCCGGCTCGCCTGCGAGCATCGCGCGGGTGAGATCCGCGAGGCGTTGGCGTACGGTGTCGCCGGCATCCGGACGATCGAGCGACTGCTGAAGCTCGAGCAGGCTCGCGGCGATCTCGCTCTGCCATTGCGTGCGTTCGCTCACGGCCTGGGCGCGGCGTGTTTGCTGGGCGGCATCCGCGTCGGACGAGCGATCGCCGCGCACGAGTGTGTCGAGCGTGTCGACGAGTCTTTGCAGCAGTCGGTGTACGGCCGTTGCCGAGAAGCCGCCGAGCATCGAGAGGGCGGGCTTGCCGAAGCTGTGCATGCTGCCCTGATCAAAGAGGCGCGACGGCAGCATCTCGACGAGGATCAACCCGGCAATGAGCCCGAGAATCAGGCGCGCGCCGTAGGATGCGTCGTACTTCGGGTCATACGTCGAAGCGGCGATATAACGATGGGCCTGAAACAGCGTCGCGAACGATGCACCGAGTCCCGCGCAAAAGAGCAGGAACAGCGCGTTCCACAACAGCTGCGTACCGTGTGAATCGAGGAAGCCACGCTCGACGTTGTCCGCGGAGACGTCGGGAGAAAGCCCCGTTGCAACCACGGCGATCAGAAACGCAATCGCCGCGACCGTCAACAGCCTGATCAGCGGCACTGGACCGAGCCACGCGAACGGGCGGCCGAGACGGTGCTGCGCATCGAGCAGCGTGACGGCTTGCGGTGTGGCCGGCGCGATGAGCGCGGCGAGTTTTCGGTGAATCGATGCAAGCGAGTGCTGCGAGGTGGCGGCGTAACGAGGCGCGTCGCCGGCAGTGCCGGGTGGCGGGTTTTCAGGCGCGGTGCAGTCGATCAGCGCGCTCAGTAGCGCGATGGTTTCAGGCGCGACGGGTAGGCCGTGATGCAACGCGTAGCGCGCCATCGCCTCGCATTCGTCGCGCAATTGCGCCAGCAGTGCGCCTGGCGATGCGCCATCAGGAAGGGCATTGCCACGTGCGGCGCGCAGCCGGAGCCGATTGGAAAAATGGTCGATGCCCATTTCAGCTCCCCGGTTCGTTGCGGTGGCCGATTGCTGAGCGTGCAGCGCGGCAGGCTCGAGTTAGATAGCGTCGCGAAGTCATGATGAATGTCCTGCTGTGGGAGAGTGCCGGCGTGCGCGGACGCGATGGACGGCGATGCCACTTTGCGTGTCTTACGCGCTGCGGACAATCCAGCAGAAGTCATGGATGACGGGGTGACGAAGCGCCCGTGACGGGCGTTCGAGCGATGGCGGAAAAAAGCGGCCTTGCTGGTTTTCAGCAAGGCCGCTTTATATGGGCAGATCGTGATCGGTCAATCAGTCGATCAGTCGTCCATCGATACCGTGAAATACCGCATCGTCTGTGATATCAGTCGGGTGCCCGCTCCGGATAGCGAAGCCGCGAATGATTGCGACCGTAGATCCCGTAAACAATGAGCCCGATCACGAGCCAGACGAAGAGCCGTAACCACGTGACGAGTGGCAGTCCTGCCATCAGCAGCAGGCAAAACAGAATCCCGAGGATCGGGATCACCGGCACGCCCGGCGCGCGGAACGGCCTCGCGGCTCCCGCGTCGCTGCGGCGCAGATAGATCACGGCGCCGCACACGAGAATGAATGCGAACAGGGTGCCGATGCTGACCATCTCGCCCAACACGTTGATCGGTGTGAACGCCGCCACAACGGCGACGATGGCGCCGATCATCATCTGACTCAGATGGGGTGTTTGCAGGCGCGGGTGGACGCGCGCGAACAGGTGCGGCAGCAGGCCATCTTGCGACATCGTGAAGAAGATACGGCTCTGGCCATACAGCAGCACGAGTATCACCGTCGTCAAGCCGGTCAGCGCACCGATCTTGATGAGCACGGAAAACCAGGTGACGCCGATCGCATCGACACCTTTCGCGATCGGATCCGGGACGTTGAGCTCGGCATACGGCACGAGTCCGGTCAGCACGCCGGCGACCGCAATGTAGAGCAGCGTGCAGACTATCAGCGAGCCCAGAATGCCGATCGGCATGTCGATCTGCGGCTTGCGTGCCTCCTGGGCTGCGGTGGACACCGCATCGAAACCGATGAAAGCGAAGAAGACGACGGCCGATCCGCGCAGAATGCCGCTCGCGCCGAAGTTGCCGAATTCGCCGGTATTCTGCGGAATGAACGGATGCCAGTTGGCCGGATGCACGAAGAAGGCGCCGATGACGATAAACGCCAATACCACGGTCAGCTTGACCGCCACCATGATGTTATTGAGCCGCGCGGACTCCTTGGTGCCGAGCACGAGCAGGGTGGTCAGCACGGCGATAATGAAGACCGCCGGCAAATTGACGACACCGGCCACCGTGCTGCCATCGGCGAGCGTGACCGTGGTGCCGGGCGCAGCCGCCATGGTGGGTGGAATGTTTATCCCGACGTTGTGCAGCAGACTCACGATATAGCCCGACCAGCCGACCGCAACGGTTGCCGCGCCCATCGCATATTCGAGGATCAGATCCCAGCCGATGATCCACGCGAATAATTCGCCGAGCGTGGCATAGGTGTAGGTATAACTGCTGCCGCAGACAGGCAGCATGGCAGCCAGCTCGGAGTAGCAGAGTCCGACAAAGGCGCAGGCAATCCCGCCGAGAACAAACGAAAGAATGATGCTCGGGCCCGCATAGTGGGCTGCGGCCGTGCCGGTCAGGACAAAGATGCCGGCGCCGATGATTGCGCCGATACCCATCGCCGTAATGCTGAACGGGCCCAGCGACTTCGACAGATGGTTCTCACCGCCTTCCGCGCTCGCAACAATATCCGCGACGGATTTGCGCGCCATATAACTCGTGTCAGCCATGATGAGTCGTCCTGTTCGTATGTGGGTGAATCCGGGATCGAATCGATCCGTGACGCACTGCAATAAGCGACTTCTTTAAAGGCGACTGACACTGTTGATGTTGCGGTTGAGGGGGGAACTAACGAATTCAGTCTAGTCCGGATTTAATCGCGTGGGTACTGAAGATATAAATTGCGCATGCAGAAACGGCCTTGCGGGCGATCCGCAAGGCCGTCTTTTCAATCTCGAATCCTGATCAATCGATGCCGTGAAACACCGCGTCGTCCGGACCGAGATAAACCGGCGGGCGCCATGCGGCGTCGCGCATCGAATGCTGAACCAGCTTTTCGACGCCCAGCAGCACCGCGAAAATCGCCATCCGCACCGGGATGCCGTTATCGGTCTGGCGGAAAATCGCTAGACGCGAATCGTGATTCAGATCGACGCTCAGATCGTTCGCGCCAGGCCGGCTGTCGCGCGGCAACGGGTGCATGATCAGCGTGTCGGGACCGCACACGCTGTCCATCAGCGCCTGATTGATCTGGAAGTCCGGCGTATAGCCTTCGAAAGATTCGTCGGTGAAGCGCTCTTTCTGGATGCGCGTGGCGTACACCACGTCGGCGCCGCGCAGCCCGGCGGGCAGATCGTGGGTTTGCTCGATCACATGATCGTTGCGCGAAATCTGCTCGATGATGTAGCTCGGCATTTCGAGCATGGGCGGCGAGATCAGCGTGAACTTGATGCCGCGATACAGCGCCAGCAGCTTGACCAGCGAGTGCACCGTGCGGCCATATTTCAGGTCGCCGACCAGCGCAATATGCGCACCGTCGACGATCTTGCCCAGCCGCGAGAACTCGCGCTGGATCGTGTACAGGTCGAGCAGCGCCTGGCTCGGATGCTCGCCCGGGCCATCGCCGCCGTTGATCACCGGCACGTTGGTGGCGCGCGCGAATTCGGCCACCGAGCCTTGCTCCGGATGGCGGATCACCAGCGCATCCACATAGCCGCTCATCACGCGGCTGGTGTCGTAGATCGATTCGCCCTTGGCCATCGACGAAAACGTGAAGCCGGTGGTGTCGCACACCGAACCGCCGAGCCGGCAGAAAGCTGCGCCGAAGCTCACGCGGGTCCGCGTGCTGGCCTCGAAAAACAGATTGCCGAGCACGGCGCCTTCGAGCACGCGGGAGATTTTCCGGCGCCGCGCGATCGGCTGCATGATGTCGGCGACGCGAAACAGCGCCTCGACCGAGTCGCGCGAGAACTGATCGACCGACAGCAACTGCGGCTTGCCCTCGAACAGCATCTGGCTCGCCAGCGACTGTGAGTCTACGCTTTGCGTATAGTTTTCACCCGGCTCGCCATGCACCACGATTTCCGACACGAATCGCTCCACGATCTCCGGCATGGCCCGCGATTCCTGCGAATCGTCCGGCAAGAGCCATGTGTCGAGCGCGCGGCGTGACACGCCAATGCGGCTTGCGAACGTTTCGCGGGTCATGTTCATGCGACGCATCGCGTCGCGCAGGAAAGCTTGTTGTGGGACGCTCATGCGGGCACCTGTCGGGAAAGGGCTGCGTACCGGCTATGTACGCGGTGCGTATATTAGTTTCCCTGTCGCAGAAGTCAAGCAATTTTGCGAGTTTGGCAAACCGGGTTTGGCAAACCCTCGGTAGGCCCGTTTGCCAACCTGCTTTGCAAACTCGCCCCGGACGCGGTTACACTGCGTTTCATGCATCCCGGCCAAACGCTTCGACTCCGTTCGTCAACCATCGCCCGTCTCGCGTTTGCGAGCGTCGTGGTCGCACGCGCGGATTTCCCGAGCGTTAGCGCCAAAGCCAAAAAACAGCCGCTCATCTGACCGGAGCTGCTGTTCCGTCAGATGTTGCGACGGAACAGCCGGTCAACGCCCGCCTGCGGCATTCCCTGTTTTTCCTCCCTCGCACCGCTGATCGGAATCGATACGGTCGTCATCGAGGTAAAGACATGTCTATTTTTTCGGGTATCTGGGTTCCGCTCATCACACCGTTCGCCGATGGCGAAGTGGATCACGCCGCGTTGCGCGCGCTGGTGCGCCGCTATGCCGAAGCGGGCATCGCCGGGCTGGTCGCGCTCGGCACCACCGGCGAACCGGCCGCGCTCGACGACGCCGAACAGGACGCCGTGCTCGCGACGATTCTCGACGAAGCGCGAGCCGCCGCTCACAGCGCTCACAGCACCCACAGTGCAGACGCACCAGCGCTGCCGGTGCTGGTTGGCGTGTCGGGCAATCACACGGCGAGCATGAAGGAGCGTATCGAGCAACTGAACGCACTGCCGATCGCCGGTGTGCTGATGGCCGCGCCGTATTACATCCGGCCTTCGCAAGCGGGCATCGTCGGGCATTTCATGGCGCTTGCCGATGCGAGCGACAAGCCCGTCGTGCTGTACGACATTCCTTATAGAACGGGGGTGCGGCTCGAACTCGACACGCTGCTGACGCTCGCCGCGCATCCGCGGATTCAGGCGGTGAAGGATTGCGCCGGTTCGCTCGATACCACGCTCGCGCTGATTCGCGATGGACGCTTGCAGGTGCTGACCGGCGAAGACATCAACATTTTCAACACCTTGTGTCTGGGTGGGAGCGGGGCGATCGCGGCCTCGGCGCATCTGCGGCCGGAACGGTTCGTCGCGCTGTATCGTGCGCTGTCAGCGGGCCAGCTCGACGAAGGACGGCGTATTTTTCATGAGCTCGCGCCGCTGATCCAGGCGCTGTTCGCCGAACCGAATCCGGCGCCGGTGAAGGCTCTCCTCGCCGCGCAAGGCCTGATACGCGACGAGTTGCGTATGCCGATGACGCGTGCAGGCGATGCACTGGTCGCGCGGCTCAGGGAACTGGTGGGGCTTGATCGGACAGAAACGCACGTGGCGGCATAGGCGGCTTGAGTGCGGATTCGCTTGCGGCCATCTGTATTTGAGATGATGGTTCGTGATGCCAGGCGATAATCGGCGCCCTTTGTCTATTATCGCCGCCGGCATGTTGTCCGGCGAATGTCGCATGCCGTTAGCCTTGTCCGCCGATTTTCTCTCCCGCTTTGGCACGTTCAGCACGTTCAGCACGTTCAACACGTTCAACACGTTCAACACGTTCAACACGTTCAACACGTTCAACACGTTCAACAAGCCGCACACGATGAACGTGCGTTGTGCCGCCCGTACGCAGCCTTGCGCGGGCCGTACGGCACGCGCCGGGAGCCGTTGATGTTCTCCGTGTTTCGCGCCGGCAGTCAGCTTTCCAGCGGCTCGGTCAGCTTCGTCACACGCCGCACCGCGCTGACCATCGCGGTGGCTACGGCGTTCGGCGCAGCGGCGCTGGCGCTCGCCGCGGGCATCGCGATCGGAGTGCATTGGCCGGCGCACGGCGGCGCTGGCGATCAGACGGCGAACCGTGTCGAGCACGAGTACGCAATCGATCAACTCGGCAAGTTGAATGCATCCGTGGCGCAGATCGAACCGCGCATCGCGCGTCTGACGATGCAGGTCGGCGCGTTGCGCGATTTCGAGCAACGTCTGAATACACCGCGACCGGCGCCGCGCGCACCGGTCGTACCGGCCGCCCCAGGCTCTGCCTCTGAACCGGACACGTCCGCTACCGACAGCGAAGGCGAGGGTGGACCCTCACTGCCGCCGCGCCGCTGTACGGACGTCATGCCGCAACCGGCCAGTCATGCCGATGCCGCGCGCACCCGGCAGCAACTGGATTGCATCGCCGCGACGCTCTCCGCGCTCGAGCAACAAACCGCCGACCACGCGATCGCGTACGCCGCTTTTCCCGGCCGCATGCCCGCCGACGGCGCGCGCTTCGGCTCGTCGTTCGGCAATCGCACCGATCCGTTCACGCATCGTTTGAGTTTTCATCCTGGTATCGACCTGGTCGCCAAAACGGGTACGCCGATTCTTGCGGCAGCGGGCGGCCGGGTGATCTTCGCCGGCGAAAAATCGGGATATGGCAACGCGGTCGAAATCGACCATGGCAACGGCCTCGTGACCCGCTACGGCCACGCGTCGCGCATCGTCGTGCACGTCGGCGATCTGGTGCTACCGCGCCAGTATGTCGCCGACGTCGGCTCGACCGGCCGCTCCACCGGCCCGCATCTGCATTTCGAAGTGCTGGTCAACGGCGCGCCGGTCGACCCGGCTGCCTACCTCGCGCTCTTCGCGCCCACGCCCCATGGCTGAACGACGTTTTTCCCGCGATGCGGGCGGTTTGACTCACCGCGCCTATACGTTGCAGCCCACGCGGCCGCTCGGTCTGCGCGTGGCCATGTGGGCGATCGTGTGCGTGCTCAGTGCGGCGGGTGGCGCGGCGTCCGTCGCGACGTGGCACGCGCAACGCGCCGCTACACCGGCCGAACAATGCAACGCGGCGCCCGTCGATGCAGGCAGCGAGCAGGCGGAACTTGCCCGTGCGCGGCTTGCGCTGGCGCAGGAATCCGCGGCGCGCGCCGCGGTGCAGAAAACCGCCGACGGCGCCGCTGCCGACGTCGCCCGCTTGAATGCCGAATTGCAGTTCCTGCGCGGCCAAAGCAAGACGAAGCCGCCGGCACAGGCGGGGGCGCCGCGCGGCTAATACGTCAACCCAGCAACCAACCTCCCGGCTCGTCGCCCGCCAAGCATCACGCGACGAACATTTTCATTTCCAGGAAATACTCATGTTCAGCAAGAAAAAACACGCGGGCATCCAGCAGACCAAGCTCGCCACCCTCATCGCACACGATGTGCGGATCACGGGCGACCTCGTATTCAGCGACGGTCTGCGCATGGACGGCCACGTGAAGGGCAACGTCAGCGGCGAACCCGGCACCCAGACGCTGCTGGTATTGAGTGACCGCGGCTCGATCGAGGGCAACGTGCATGGCTATGACGTGGTGGTCAACGGCCGGATCGTCGGCGACGTGATCGCCGATCATTTCGTCGAGTTGCAGAGCAATGCGCACGTGACCGGCAACATTTACTACCAGCAGTTGCGGATGGATTGCGGCGCCTCGGTGGACGGCAAGCTTACCAAGCGTGAAGCCGCGCAGGCGGCGACGCCGATTCTCGTGTCGGTGGCCGATTCCGCCCGCGAGGCGCGCAAGGCCGGCTGACCGGCAAAGCGACTAAGCGACTAAGCGGCGCGTCAAACCGGCCCCGGCAGCGACTGGCGTTGCGTTGACGTGTCGTGGCCGAGTACGCCGCCGAGCGGCGTGCGTGATTCGTGCAGTCCGCGCATTTCCCGTGACTCGGCGAGACGCTCCAGCGCGCCGCGGTCGAGCGTGGCGAGCATGTCGCGTTCGACGATCAGATGGTGCAAGGCCAGCACGATCAGGCCGATGGTCAGCAGCAGATCGCCTGCAAACACGACCGCATAAAGCGCCGAGGTAGTGCGAGGATTGCCGTACAGCAGTGTCATGTTGGAGCGGTCGAGCAACACCAGCACGAGCGGCACGATGGCATTGAGCGTCGCGATGCCGCTACCCACCGCCACCAGCGTACGAGCCACCCCAAGTTGCGGACGGCGCCGCCGGCACACTTCATACAGCGTCGCCGCGCGGCATGGCGCGAAAAACAGCGCCAGCAGGCTGGCGCGGACCGCCAGCGGCGCATTCCATGCCAGCACGCTCCCATACAGCACGCAGAACACGGCAGTGACGACGAGGCCGGCGCGCCACGGCGCCGATGCGCCGAACAGATCGCGCGTGCCCGTCCAGATCAGAATGCGGCTTTGCAACGCCAGCGTCGCGGTGGCCAGCAACAGCAGATCGCTGGGCCAGATCTTGTGCAACGTGAAGCATGCCGTGGCGCTGGCAAGCAGATAAAAACCGACGGCCCAGAAACGGAAGGCGTTGACCTGCACAAACATACGCGAAAGCGCTGTCGTGATGAGGGCGCTGCACAGGAACGTGATCAGCCACACCGTTTGGAACGTCGCTACGTCAATTTTCATGAAGTCTCCAGCAGCCAATCTGTTTGTTCCTGCTTATAGATAAAACGAGGCGACGCAGCGGGCGCGCCATGATGGGCGAACGGCGTCGCAACGGTATACACATTTCAAACAGATCAGGATGTTCATGCGGCCACCATTCTGGTCCGCAGCAGCTCGCCGAAGTCCTCGGCGGTGAGCGGCTTGCCCAGCAGGAAGCCTTGCATCTCGTCGCACATCATTGACTTGAGCATGTCGAGCTGCGATTCGGTTTCGACGCCTTCGGCCACCACGTCCATTTCCAGCGAGTGGGCGAGCGCAATGATCGCGGAAACGATCGCGCTGCCTTCCGCTCCGTGCTCGTCGAGCCCGTTGGTGAAGAAGCGGTCGATCTTCAGCTGCTTGACGCGAAAGCGTTGCAGATAGGCGAGGCTCGAATAGCCGGTGCCGAAATCATCGATGGCGATTTCAAAGCCGCTTGCCTGGAACGCGCGGATCATCTCGATGGTTTTCTGCGCGTCCTGCATGGCGACGGTTTCGGTGATTTCGAACATGATCTGCGCGCATTGCACGCCTTCGGCTTGCACGATCTCGAGCATGGTCGCGACGAGGTCCGGTTGCGACAGTTGACGCGGCGACAGATTGATCGCCACTTTCATCGACGGCAGGCCCTGCTCGACCCAATTGCGAATCTGCCGGCACGTCTCGCGCAGCACCCAGTAGCCGATCTGCACGATCTGGCCCGAACGCTCGGCAATCGGAATGAACTCGAGCGGCGCGAGTGCGCCGAGTTGCGGATGATTCAGGCGGATCAACGCTTCGGCACCCGCCAGCGAGTCGCCGCTGCCGTGGAACTTCGGCTGGAAGTGCAGCGAGAAATGGCCGGCGGTGAGCGCTTCGTGCAGCGCGCTTTGAATTTGCAGCGTGCGCGTCGCGGCTTCGTTCATGCTTTGTTCAAAGAAGCGATAGGTGCTGCGGCCCGCGCGCTTGGCTTCGTACATGGCCGCGTCGGCATGCTTGAGCAGCGTGTCGACGGTATCGCCGTCGTAGGGAAAGAGCGCGATGCCGATGCTCGGCATCACCTGCAGCGGCTGCGAATCGGTCCATATGCCCTGGCGCATCCGTTCGAGCACGCCTTCGGCCATCGTGCCGGCGTCTTCCCGTGACGTCAGGTTCTCGGACAGCACGACGAACTCGTCGCCGCCGAGACGCGCGACGGTGTCGCTCGTGCGCACACATAGCAGAAGACGCTGGGCGAACGCGGACAGCACTTTGTCGCCGGCCGAGTGGCCGAGTGAATCGTTGATGGTCTTGAAGCCGTCGAGATCCATGAACAGGATGGCGAACAGCGAACGCTGCCGGCGCGCGCTATGAATGGCGCGGTCGATGCGTTCGGTGAGCGTGCTGCGGTTGGGCAGGCCCGTCAGCGTGTCGAGCGTGGCGAGCCGCACGATCTGACCGTTCAGCTTGGAGACCGCGCCGACCAGAAAGCTGGTGCGCGCGTCGAAGCGCGACAGTATCAGCGTGACGATCAGAATCGCAAACGTGAACAGGATCACCGAAGTCGCGAGCCATGCGGCGTTCACGCCCTTGGCCGCGCCGCACACGGCGCCGGGCGGGAACTCGGCGGCCGCCATGCCGGCGTAGTGCATGCCGCTGATCGCGATGCCCATCACCAGTGCCGCAATGAAACGTTTGCGCAAAACGTGGCGTTCGCCGTCGTTACTGAGTGCGCGCGCCATCCATAGCGCGGCGGTCGAGGCGCCGATCGCAATCGCCAGCGAGCCGGCGAACCAGGCCGGCTGATAGTGGATGCCCGGCTCCATTTGCATCGCCGCCATGCCGGTGTAGTGCATGCCGGCAATGCCGATGCCCATCAGTACGCCGCCGGCCACGAGTCGAAGCGGCGTGAGCCGCGCATGAGTCGTCACGAACAGCGCCAGATACGACACGCCGATCGCGAGTCCGAGCGAATAAGCCGTGGTCGCGAAATCGTAGCCGAGCGGAATCGGCAGCGAGAACGCGAGCATGGCGATGAAGTGCATCGACCAGATGCCGACACCGAGCGCGGCGGCGCCGCCGAGACGCCACGCGTGCCGCAGACCAGTCGATGCC
Organism: Paraburkholderia nemoris; assembly: GCF_905221015.1. Classification (NCBI taxonomy): domain Bacteria; kingdom Pseudomonadati; phylum Pseudomonadota; class Betaproteobacteria; order Burkholderiales; family Burkholderiaceae; genus Paraburkholderia; species Paraburkholderia nemoris. The sequence goes on from NZ_CAJNBO010000024.1 coordinate 41,732, forward strand.
AGCAGGAAGATGCGGCCCGTCAAATCGAGCGCCGTGTACGACGCCAGCGTCGCCACGACGAACGAGATTCCGACCAGCCAAAAATTGTATGAGCTCTGCATGTTAAGTCCAACCGCGAGAGGGAAGCGGCTGAACTTGTTATCGACAGTTGGTGGCGTTTATTTAATTGATTTTCCGTATGTTAGTCATGGACGTTGACCACCTCCCGGCTGGCTGCGATGTCTACCAGGGTTAATCCTTCGTCGAGCCAGCCCGTGATGCCGCCGATCATCAGTTTGACGGGGCGTCCCAACTGCGCGAGACGCAGTGCGCCGCGTGCGGCGCCGTTGCAGTGCGGGCCTGCGCAGTAGGTGACGAACAGGGTGTCCTGTGGGTATCCGGCGAGCTTCGATGCGACGATCTTGCCGTGCGGCAGATTCAGCGCGCCCGGCACGTGGCCCTGCTCGAACAGCGCCGGGCTGCGCACGTCGAGCAGCACGAAGCCGGGCGTGCCGCTCGCGAGTGCTGCGGACACGTCCGAGCAGTCGGTTTCGAATTGCAGCGACGCCTGGAAGTGGGCAAGGGCGGCAGCGCTATCGGCGGCAGGGATGGCGGTGACGGCGTTGTGGGCGGTGAGGGGGGCGAGCGTCGGCATGGCGGGGTTCCGGTTGAGCAGTGAGCGTGGTGGTCTGGCGAAGCGATTCTGGAGCCTTAATTGTCGCGACGCTCCACGTGCCGGGGTAGTGGCGCAATCGTCAATCTCCGGTAACATCACGCCATGCTCAATCACCTTGTCGTCGCGCTGGCTTACGACCGGCTCTGTACCTTCGAATTCGGCTGCGTGACCGAACTGTTCGCGCTCGAGCGTCCTGAGCTCGGCGTGGACTGGTATCGCTTCGCGGTATGTGCGAGCGAACCCGGTCCGATTCGCGCAGCGGGCGGCATCACCGTCGCCGCGCCGTACACGCTCAGGCTGCTGGATCGCGCTGACACGATCGTGATCCCCGGCTGGCGCGATGCCGACGAATTGCCGCCCGAGCCACTGCTGAAAAAGATTCGCGCCGCCTACGAACGCGGCGCGCGCCTGTGCTCGATCTGCTCGGGCGTGTTCGTGCTGGCCGCTGCGGGTGTGCTCGACGGCAAGACCGTCACGACACACTGGCGCTACGCCGACAAATTGCAGCAGCGCTATCCGCAATTACGCGTGCAGCCGGATGCGTTATATGTCGACGAAGGACAGATCATCACTTCGGCTGGATCGGCGGCAGGGCTCGACATGCTGCTGCATCTCGTGCGGCGCGATCACGGCAGCGCGATCGCCAACCGGGTCGCGCAGCGGCTCGTGGTGCCGCCGCATCGCGAAGGCGGTCAGGCGCAGTTCGTGCCGCGGCCGATGCCGCAAGACGAAGGCGGCCGCCTCGCGAAGCTGATGGACTGGGTGCGCCGCCATCCCGCGTTGCCGCACACCTTGCGCTCGCTGGCCGAACGGGCGGCGATGAGCCCACGTACGCTGCAGCGGCAGTTCCACGACGCTACGGGCATGGCGCCCTACGAATGGCTGGTGCGTGAACGCGTGGCGATCGCGCGAGAACTGCTTGAGGCGCCGACCCCATTGCCGATGGCGCGCGTGGCTGAGTTGGCGGGCTTCGGTTCCGAAGAATCGCTGCGGCGGCATTTCCGGCGTATCGCGTTGACGAGCCCAGGCGCGTATCGTAAGAAGTTCGGGGTGCAGGCCGGGGTGCAGACTCTCGGATAGAGGCGTGTCGTTTTTCGTTCTGCTGTTCCCCCATACGGGAACAGTTTCAAACGAACGTATTGCCCATGCGCAAAATCATGTAGGGCTCGGGCATGACTCGCGTATGACAAGCGGCTTGATGCGTGCCGCATGACCGGTCGAACGCATTTCATGCAAGCCGCCGTGCATGCTCAAACGTCACGGAGTGCCGCGTGCCGGGCGTTGCGAGCGAATCGTGCGAAAGGCCGCCCGTTTCGCCGCCTTGCAAGGGTTCGCGCAATCGCCGGTTTTCTGTCAGCATCACGGCCAGCATCCGTGGCAACCCACGTCAAACGTGCGGCGCATACGGCTACTTGAAGCGCGTGTTCGAAACACGTCGTCGCCACCGTCCTCTCCTGCTCATGAACGTCAAAATCGCCGCCGTTGCCGTTGTCGTTTCTGCTGCCATTGCAGCCCTCATGCCTGCGCTCGTCGCTGCGCAAACGGAAGCGGCCGATTCGCGCGCCGAACTCTATCGCCGCAACCTGCTGGCGGGCAAGGACGTGCCGTGCCGCACGAACGCGTCATGCGCGGCGCTGGGCGTGGCCGCGCTCGAAGCAGGGCGCCTCAAGGACGCGCAAACGCTGGTCGCGATGGAAGCCGCGCTCGCCGAGGCCACCGCCATGCAGGCGAACGAAGAGAACTCGCCGAAAGCGACCAGTTCGGCGCGGGCTCGCGTAGCGATGGCGCTGGTCCATCAGGGCGACGTGCAAGTGAAGCTGGGCGCGCTGCCGGATGCGCGCGCGTACTACCGGACCGCGGTGAGCCGCGGCAACGAGTATCCCAACGACGCGCTGCTAGGCCGCGCGGTAGCGGCCGCGCGTCAACGTCTCGAAGCGATTGCGGACAAAGCGGTGGTGGCCGGTGTGCCGCCGACCGGCGCGCACTTTGCCAGCTATATGTTTTTTGGCGCGTGGAACAGTATCGAGGTGAAGCCGGTGAAAGGGCGGCACGGCGTCTACCGGATCGATGGCGACTTCGTGTATCCGACTGTCGGCGCCGACGGTCAACCGAGCGCGAACATGGGCAGCCTGTCGGCCTACGTGCGGTTCTACGACGGCGTGGCGCGCGTGCCTGTGAACGATGACGGAGGTAGTGCGCCGCTCGACGCCACCGCGAGGATCACCAATCTCGCGCCTTATGACAAACACGCGGAGAAACACGCGGACAAACCCACGGACAAGCGTGCGGACAAATGCCTGATCGAGTTCAAACTCTCCGCACCGGAAACGCTCGACGTAGCGACACACGGCTCGCCGACGGAATGCGGATTCGGCTTCAACGTCAGCGCGGACGGACGTTACTATTTGATGACAGGCTCCTGACGGTCGGCATGCTGCAGGTTGCGAGCCTGTCCAGTTGCCGCCTGCATGCTTCCCCATCCACGCTGCGTCTCTTATGATGCAGTGGCCGTGCACGTTTTATCGCTGTTCAAAGCGTTCCTGCCAACAAAACTCTGATAAGAAAAACGCTCGTCATGCAAAACCTCTTCGACTATCCGGCACTTGTTTTCATGATTTGCTTTGTCGCACTGTGGCTGTCGGCGCGCATCGGCGCGTCGCTGCTGCGGCGCTTCAGAAAGATCGACGAGGATGCACGCGACGACTTCAGCGTGATTCAGGCTGCCACGCTGACGCTGCTCGCGCTGATCATCGGTTTCACTTTTTCGATGGCGGTAGGCCGCTACGATCAACGCAAGAACTACGAGGAAGAAGAGGCGAATGCGATCGGCACCGAATACGTCCGCGCCGATCTGTTGCCCGCCGCCGATGCGGCGATCGTCCGCGGCTTGCTGAAAACCTATCTCGACGAACGCGTGCTGTTCTACACGACGCGTGACGCCGATGAGCTCGCCAAAGTCAACGCCGAGACGTCGCGCCTGCAGGGCGTAATGTGGACCGCAGTGAAGAATGCCGCTGCCGCGCAGCCCACACCGGTGGCCGCGCTCGCTGTTGCCGGAATGAACGACGTGCTCAATACGCAGGGTTACACGCAGGCCGCGTGGTGGAATCGCATTCCTGTCGCGGCGTGGGTGCTGATGGTGTTGATCGCCGTGTGCGCCAATGTGCTGGTCGGCTACGGCGCACGTGGTTTGAAAGCGGGAGCCGGCTTGTTGCTGATCGTTCCGCTGATCGTGTCGCTGTCGTTCATGCTGGTCGCCGATATCGATAGCCCGCGCGGCGGTGTGATTCGCGTGAAGCCACTCAATCTCCATGCGCTCGCGGATTCGTTCCGCTCGCATTGAACCCGTACTGAATCCGCATCGAGTCGCATGAAGGAGAAACACATGTCCGATATCGCACAGACCATCGCCAGCTTCAATACCGGCCGCGATCCTGAACGGCTCGCAATGAAATACAAGCTCATGCGTAGCTCGCCGTTCGTGTTTCTTCGCGGCACCTGTCATCTGTTTTACGCGCGTCTGCCGCGCGACAAGGTGCTCGACGAAGCGCCGCCGGTGTGGATTTGCGGCGATATGCATGTGGAAAATTTCGGCAGCTACAAGGGCGACAACCGCCTCGTCTATTTCGACAACAACGATTTCGACGAAGCCTGTCTCGCGCCGAGTCTTTACGAACTGGTGCGGCTCCTCACGAGCGTGCTGGTCGGCGCGAACGACCTCAAGCTGAGCCGCGCGCAAGCACTCGCGCTTTGCCATACCGCGGTCGACTCCTATAGCGCCGCGCTCGCCTTCGGCAAAGCGCGCTGGATCGAAGCGGAGACGTCGACCGGCATGGTGCGCGATCTGTTCGACGCATTGGCGAGCCGCACCCGCGCCGCGCATCTGGACCGGCGCACCACGCTCAAGGGCAAGACGCGCATGCTCAAAGTGGATGGCAAGAAAGCGCTACCGGTGAGTGACAAGGCGCGCGCCACAGTCACCGGTTTCATGCATCAGTTCGCCGCCGGTCAACCCAATCCGGACTTCTATCGCATCATCGACGTGGCGCGGCGGATTGCCGGCACCGGCAGCCTGGGCGTGGACCGCTACGCGATCCTCGTCGAAGGCAAAGGCTCGCCGGACGGTAACTATCTGCTCGATCTGAAAGAGGCGCTGCCTTCTTCGGTGACGCCGCATGTACGAACGCCGCAGCCGAAGTGGCAGAGCGAGGCGCAGCGTGTGGTTGAAGTTCAGCGGCGCAATCAGGCGGTTTCGCAGGCGTTCCTGCATGCAGTCGATTTCAATCAATGCTCGTATGTGCTGCGCAGCTTGCAGCCTTCGGAAGACCGTGTGGCATTGAGCGACTGGGACGGCAAGCTGCCGCGGCTCGAAGAAGTGGTCAACAGCATGGCTCAATTGAGCGCGTGGGCGCAACTGCGCAGCGGCGGCCGGCAGAAGTCGTCGATTGCGGACGAACTGATCGCGTTCGGCAATCGCAAGGATTGGCAATTGCCGTTGATTGAACTCGCGACGCAGTGTGAGGCGCAGGTGGGGGCTGATTGGAAGGCGTATTGCGAGGCTTATGATGGGGGTGCGTTTAGTTTACCGGTAGAGAAGTCTTAACGGCGCGTTACGCTGGGCACTTAACGCGGTGCCCAGCGCGTTGCATCGCTCTTTTGGGGCGGCAGCCGCTGCACCCTGTCTTTTTCCTTCTGGCTATCTCTGACCGGACCCTCGGTCCCCGTCCATCTTCATGCAGGTATATCTCGCGTCCAACGGGACAGCGTGGAGCTGGCTCACGCCTGACGTTCTGGTTTTCTTACTGCGATGCGTTGATGGCTGACGGGCTCTTGCGTAATTCCATACAGGTTACGTAGGAAGTCTGAAAGAAGCGCGTGTGGGAATTCTGGAAATTGTAATTTTATGAATTATTGGATAGTGGGGATGGAATGCTCCTTATAGGTTGCTTGTGATTAAACCGAGTAAAGCTAATAAGGATGACTATGAAAAATAGAAAAATTGCCGAGACTCAGACGGGCATGGCGGCTCGCCTGCTGGCCGCATCCATGCTGCTTATAGTCGCGTTTGGCGCCAACGCGGCTGACTACATGCAATGTTTGCAGGCATATCAGAAGTCTCTCGGAACTCCCGGAACCCCGACGTGCGCTATCCAGGTGGCCGGCACGACACCCATGTCGAGGGGTGCAGACGATCCGTACAGCAGCATGAATTACTACAACTGTCCCAATGCTTCGGACTGGATAAGGGACTATTGCAGTGGCGCACCGGTCCCTCCTTCTCCGGAAGGTTCCTGCCCGGTAGCGGACCCGGTGTTGCCGGCAGAGGGCATCGTCACGCTTTCCGAGACTGACTTTGCGAGCGGTGATGCGCTCCCGCTCTTCTTTGGGCGCACCTATTTTTCGAGGCTTTATGACACCTCGCAGGCAGCGATGGGTCGCAACTGGGTCAACAACTGGCAGCGCAGAATTGATCTGACGGCGGTTAATGCGAGCACGCCGCAAATCGTTGCTTATCGGGGTAACCAGCAACCTCTGACGTTCAAGTGGAACGGCAAGGCGTGGGCCACGTTGGGAAATCGTGGGCTCTCCTTGACGAAAGCTGGCAATGGAGATTACCACCTGGCAGACGAACTACTCGGTACGACTGAAGTTTACTCGGGCAACGGAAATCTCTATTCCGAAACAACTCGCACGGGGATGCTCCGCAAGTTTGGGTTTGACTACAGACAGCGAATGGTGCAGATCAACCAGTGGCCGGTCGATCAGATAGGGCCGAACGGATTCAGGATCAATCTTCAGTATGACGATAGCGATCGAATTGTTGGCATGGTTGATCCCATGGGCAAGGTCACTCGGTATGCGTACGACGTAAAAGGTAATCTTGCTTCGGTAACCCATCCAGATGGTTCCATTCGTCAATATTTGTACGAGGATGTCCGTTTCCCCAACGCGTTGACAGGCGTAAAGGACGAATCCGGATCGAGAATAGCGACGTGGACTTACGATGCCAAAGCACGCGTGATATCGGTCTCCCATCCCGATACGACGCGCAATACATCATTTAGCTATGACTCCAGCAAGACTACGCTCAGCGACATGTACGGCACGAGCACGTACAGTTTCAGTTTCCCGGATGAGTGGCGTCCTGGCTCAATCGTTACACCGGCCGGAACGATATCGCGCAAGTGGGATATCGCAGGGAATCTGACGCAGAGAACGACTCCTGAGGGAGACACGCAGTACACATGGGATAGCGCCAACCGGCCAACGAAGGCGATTGCAACAGTCGCCGGGAAGAAGACGGTAATAACGATTGAGTATGACGATGCCAGCTCGCTGCGTCCGCACTTGGTCGCTACGCCAGGCAAGATCCGCGCATTCGTTTATGACTCGCGCGGCAACGTTACGGGTTACGCAGAGCGGAACACGACCGACCTGACGGGCGAGCAGGGGCTGCAGGCGATCGGGACGGGGAGCCAACTGACGGTCGGCGCACGCTACGACAATGCCGGCCGTCTTCTGTCGGCCACGATAACCCAGAACGCCGCGAAGATTGAAGACTGGACCTACACGTACGACGCAAGGGGCAACATCGCAACGACACGGGACGCTGTGTCGGGTTGGTCGATGCGAACGCTCAGTCGTGACGCCGCGAATCGTGCAACAGCTATAGCTGGCAATAGCGGTCAGGCGGACATCAGTTACGACGAGCGCGGGCGCGTATCTGTTTTTCAGTACGACGAGAAGGCCGGTGTGGTCAACGGCGGACTCGCCCGCAAACTGGTGGTTCGGTACGGCTATGCTGCGAACGGCACGGTGTCGACGCGTACAGCGACGGTGGCTGCGAATGGCGGTGTTCAGCAGCCGATCAGCGATGCTGAACTTGGTGTGTGGCTCACCAATTGGGAGTTGGGTAACGATCCGGTTTCGCCACCCGCGAACCTCACAGGTCTTCAGTCTGACTCCAAGGCCTTCGTTCCGGGGCTCTGCGTTGAATGCTATATGGCGTGGAAAGCCAAGTTGACGGGGAAGCTTTTTGGTAGTGAACTGAGCGAACCACTTCCGAAGTGGGGCGAGACAACTGAGTTGATGCTGAGCGATCAGTCGCAGGTTCCGTATCCTGCGCTTGTGCCGGATCTGACCAGCTCCGCGAAGAGGTCAACGCTTTACAGCACTCTCTTCGGAGCCGGAAGTGGCAACGGTGGGATGGTCAAGTGTGGGAGCAGCGGGGATAATGAGTGGCGTGAGGCGGACTGTCACGCGAAGTATGAGTCCGATATGTTCAGGTGTAACTCGCTTGCCAAATATATGGGTGGTTTGGCGGGCCTCGCGCTTTGCAAGAAGAATGCATTTGATGACTATCAGGAGTGCAGGGGGCGCTGATGATTAGATTTCCACCATGTTCCGTGGTAGTAACTTACGACCAAGACCGTCAACAGCTGATCTTGCAGTCAGTCGAGCGAGCAAGGATGGCCACGGCGTTGAAAGGGGCAATTGAAATGCCCGTCTTACTGGATGAATTCGAGTTCAGACTTGACGACGAATTTGCGCGTCGATTTGGTGCTGGCGTGCTCAGTCTGATCGCGCTGGGTCAACCCGATATCAAGCAATACATAACTTTTACAGAGGCACCGACCGACAGACCGTCAGACGAGTAATTGGCGAGAGGGTCGAGCGCAATGGCCCCATGTTTGGTCATCGTATCAAGGGGGCAGGAGCGAGCCTGATGGTGTTCGTGGGAAAGGTGCGAACTGTCCTCTTATCACGACCGTCCGGCGGCGCGGGCCGCGCCGCCGGAGATATCTTGAGCGAATGCTTCGCGCGCTATGAAGCTCAAATCGAAATGTGCAATGCGATTGTCCACATAGGCGGCGCCCGGGCCGTCGCACTGCGTAAACAGAGAGCATTCAAAATCTATCAAGAGTGCAGAGGGTATTAATGGCCAAACATCCGCCATATTCCATGGTTCTGACCTACACCGAAGATCCTAAGCAGTTGATCATGCAAGCTGTCGATTCAGCCAAGCTGGCTACGGTCGTTCGCGGAGTCATGGAAGTGCCGTTTTTTCTGGACGATGAAGAGTTCAAGTTTGACGACGAATTGGCACGACAACTTGGAGTTGCAATGCTCAATACGATCGCATTGGGCCGACCCGACATCAAACAACACCTGAACGTCACGCCGCACCCAATCGACGAGCCGACCAGTTCAGGGGGGATGATGGAGGTTGATCCATCGCGTTCCGTGGTTCTGAACTACGACTAGGACAGTCAGCGGTTGAACCTGCCATTAGTTGAGCCAACCAGGCTGGCCCCGATCTTGGCTAAAGGTTAGTGCCATAACCGAGCGACGCTCTCTCATGGCGTAGGGACACTCAATGCGCGGCGCATCGTGGCGCCGCGCATGCCAGCAAGTCCTCCAGACAAACCCTGATTGCTGCGTTCAATCCGCCACTGCTATCGTTCGCTGGTCTTTGTGGAAGCGCTTCCACTCTAGCTGCCCGGCAGCATCCACATCGAGTTTTGCCGTACCCGGTTCAATGACCTCAGCGCAGGAGAGAATCCGTGGCAAACGACGCATCCGCTGTATTCGACACCCTATCCCCAGCAGTTTCCAGGGGCTCGCTCGCCGATTCCTTCACCCCGCCCGCGGACTCCACGCTGTGGCGCAAGAACTTCCTGCTTGGCGCCGCCACCGCTTCGTATCAGATCGAAGGCGCGGTGAATGAAGACGGCCGCTTGCCGTCGATCTGGGACACCTTCTCGGCGATACCCGGCAAGGTGCTGGCCGGCGACACCGGCGCCGTTGCTTGCGATCACTATCATCGCTGGGAAGCGGACGTCGAGATGCTGGCCTCTCTCGGTCTCGAAGGCTACCGGCTCTCGATTGCGTGGCCACGCGTGATGGACGCGGCAGGCGCGCCCAATCGCAAAGGGCTCGACTTCTACAAGCGCCTCCTGAACCGTCTGAAAGAGAAGGGCATCACGACCTTCGTGACGCTCTATCACTGGGACCTTCCGCAACATCTGGAAGATCGCGGCGGCTGGCTCAATCGCGACACCGCTTACCGTTTCGCCGACTACGCCGACCTGATGAGCCGCGAACTGGCCGGCACGGTCGACGCATGGGCGACGCTCAACGAGCCGTGGTGTTCGGCGTATCTCGGCTACGGCAACGGCCACCACGCGCCGGGTCTCGCCAACGACCGCTTTGCGACGCAGGCGATGCATCATCTGCTGCTCGCGCACGGCCTTGCGATGCCGGTTTTGCGCGCCAACGATCCGGCTTCGGAGAAAGGTATCGTCGCCAACATCGGCCGCGGCACGCCCAATAGCGACAGCGCGGCGGATCAGCGCGCGGCGCATCTGTTCGAAGTCCAGCACAATGCGTGGATTCTCGATCCGTTGCTCAAGGGTTCGTATCCGCAAGACCTGTTCGAACTGTGGCCGGGCACTGAACCGCTGGTGCTCGACGGCGACATGCAGACCATTTCCGCGCCGCTCGATTTCCTCGGCATCAACTATTACTTCCGCACCAACGTCGCGAGCGACGGCGCGCATGGATTCCGGGACGTCCCGCTTGAAGGCGTCGAGCGCACGCAGATGGGCTGGGAGGTGTATCCCGATGGCTTGCGCGATCTGCTGACCGGTTTCAAGAAGACTTATCACAACCTGCCGCCGATCTACATCACCGAAAACGGCATGGCCTCGGATGATCAAGTGACCGACGGTCATGTGGAGGATACGCAGCGCATCTCGTTCCTCAAGCGCCATCTCGCAGCGGTCGATCAGGCGATCAAGGCCGGCGTGGATATTCGCGGTTATTTTCTGTGGTCGCTGATGGATAACTTCGAGTGGGCGTTTGGGTATGAGCGTCGCTTTGGTGTCGTACATGTCGACTACAGTACGCAGAAGCGCACGATCAAACGGAGTGCGGAGTTAGTGGAGAAATTTTTGAAGGAGCGTAAGGCAAGGGCTTAACGGCAATTGAAGCTGGTTGGTATGTCGACTTGGAACACGGGCGCAAAGCCCGGGGGAGACGGAATGCACAGCAGAAAAATGGTCTTGCGAGGCGTGGTTGCGGCACTGGCGTTATACGGCATCGTCGCGCACGCGGCGGAACCCTTGAAGGCCAACGTAATCCACTGGTGGACCTCCGGCGGCGAATCCGCCGCGATCCGCCAGTTCGCCGATGCGTACAACAAGGCCGGTGGCCAGTGGGTCGACAACGCGGTGGCCGGCGCCGATCAGGCGCGCTCCACCGCAATCAACCGGATCGTCGGCGGCGATCCACCCACCGCCGCGCAGTTCAATACCTCCAAGCAGTTTCACGACCTGATCGATCAGGGGCTGCTAAACAACGTCGACGACGTCGCCGCGAAAGAAAACTGGAACGGCGTGTTCCCGCAATCGATCATCGACAGCATCCGGGTGAAGGGTCACTACTACGCCGCGCCAGTCGATATTCACATGCCGGCCTGGTTCTTCTACTCGAAGCCGGTGTTCCAGAAGGCCGGCATTGCCGCCGAGCCGAAGAGCTATGGCGAATTCCTCGCCGATCTCGGCAAGCTGAAAGCGGCGGGCGTGATCCCGCTCGCGCTCGGCGGTCAGCCGTGGCAGGAAAAGATCACGTTCGACGCGGTCTTCGCCGACGTCGGCGGTCCCGATCTCTATCTGAAGGTGTACCGCGATCGCGATATGAACGCGGTCAAATCGGATGCGTTCAAGAAGGTGCTCGCGCAGTTCAAGCGCTTGCATGATTTCGTCGATGCGGGCTCGCCTGGCCGCAACTGGAACGATGCCACCGCGCTGGTGATTTCCGGCAAGGCGGGCGTGCAGATCATGGGTGACTGGGCCAAGGGTGAATTCTCGGCGGCCAACCAGACTGCCGGCAAGGACTTCGGTTGCTTCCCGGGTTTCGGTCCGCATTCGCCTTATCTGGTTGCGGGCGACGTGTTCGTGTTTCCGAAAACCGACAACGCCAACGCAATCAAGGCGCAGAATCTGCTTGCCACGGTGATGACCTCGCCGGCCGCGCAAGTCGCATTCAGCGCGAAGAAAGGCTCGATTCCGATTCGACCCGATGTGGACGCGAGCAGTCTCGACATCTGCGCGAAGGAGGGTATAGCGATCATGAAGGACAAGTCGCGTCAGTTGCCGAATCCGGAAATGCTGCTCTCGCCTGACACGCAGGGCGCGTTGATCGACGTCATCACGAACTTCTGGAACAAGAACCAGTCGGTCGACGATGCGCAGAAGGCGTTTGCCAGTGCGTTGAAGAGCTAGGCGCTCAGCATGCACGCGCTCAAGCTGCCAGCCGCCGACTCGAGTCATCGCAAGGGGCCGCTGAAAAAGCCGCTAAAAAAGCGTTTACCGATAGCGGCATGGCTGGCCTTGCTGCCGATGGTCCTGACCGTCGTGTTCGCGTATCTCGGCACGATGGTCTGGACCGCGCGCGTATCTCTCAGCAATTCGCGCACGTTTCCTTCCGGCGACTTCGCGGGCCTCACGCAGTACACGCGGCTCTTCAATAACGACCGCTGGTTGCTGTCGCTGCAAAACATCGTGATCTACGGTGCGTGCTTCATTGTCGCGTGCATGGTGATTGGTTTGCTGCTGGCGATTTTCATCGACCAGCGCGTGGTGGCCGAAGGCGCGCTGCGGACGGTGTTTCTCTATCCGTATGCGATGTCGTTTGTCGCAACGGGTCTGGTCTGGCAGTGGATTCTGAATCCTGAGCTGGGTGCGCAGGCCGTGCTGCATAAGCTCGGTTTCGTGCATGCGCGCTTCGACTGGATCGTCGATCAGGATTGGGTGATTTACACCATCGTCATCGCGACGGTGTGGCAGGCGTCCGGTCTCGTGATGGCGCTGCTGCTGGCCGGCTTGCGCGGTATCGACGACGAGCTGTGGAAAGCCGCACGTATCGACGGGATTCCGCGTTGGCGCGTGTATGCGAGCATTGTCGTGCCGATGCTCGGGCCTTCCCTGTCCACAGCCTTCGTGCTGCTCTTCGTGATGGTCGTGAAGCTTTACGATGCTGTGGTCGCGATGACGCAAGGCGGCCCCGGCACCGCGAGCGAAGTGCCGGCGAAGTTCATCATGGATTACCTGTTCGGCCGGGCCAATATCGGCCTCGCATCGGCCGCGTCGATCGTGCTGCTGGCTACGGTGCTGGCAATTCTCGCGCCGTTCTTCTATGCCCGCAGCCGCGCTGCGTTGCGCAAGGAGGTGTGATGAACACGCTCAGTCCGCCACTGAAGGGGGGCACGCCGAGCCGGGCACGCCGGCGTCGCCGTTCGTTTACACCCGCACGCCTCGGCGTCTACGCGTTTTTACTCACCGCCGCGTTGTTCTTCCTGTTGCCGTTATACGTGATGCTCGTCACATCGGTGAAGCCGATGAGCGAGATTCGCCTCGGCAATCTGCTCGCTTTCCCCGCGCATTTCACACTCGATGCATGGAGCGCCGCGTGGCAATCCGCCTGTACGGGACTCGATTGCAACGGTATCCAGGTCGGCTTCTGGAATTCGGTGCGTATCGTCGTGCCCAGCACGGTGTTATCGATCGTGATCGGCGCGGTGAACGGCTATGCGCTGTCGTTCTGGCGGCCGCGCGGCGCAGGGTTGCTATTCGGCGTGCTGCTGATGGGCGCCTTCATTCCCGTGCAGGTGATGGTCTATCCGCTCGTGCGCGTGCTCGCGAGCGTGCATCTGTTCAGTTCGCTGCCGGGTATCGTGGTGATCCACACCATCTTCGGCATGCCGGTGATGACGCTGCTGTTTCGCAACTATTACGCGTCGATTCCGCAGGAGCTGTTCAAGGCGGCGCGCATCGACGGCGGCGGTTTCTGGCGCATCTTTTTGCAGCTGATGCTGCCGATGTCCACGCCGATCATCGTCGTCGCGGTCATCATGCAGGTGACGGGCATCTGGAACGACTTCATTCTCGGCCTCGTGTTCGCCGGCACGAAAAACCTGCCGATGACGGTGCAACTGAATAACATCATCAATACGACGACTGGCGAGCGGCTCTATAACGTCAATATGGCGGCGACCATTCTGACCTCCATGGTGCCGCTTGCGGTCTACTTTATTTCGGGCCGCTGGTTTGTGCGCGGCATTGCGTCCGGCGCCGTCAAGGGATAGGGCGATAGAGCATGGCAAACCTGGCTAATTTGATCAATGCGGCAGACGTGGCTAATCCGGCGGATGCAGCGAATGTCGGCCACGTGGCGGACACCGCGGGCCTGTCGAATCCGGCCAACGTATCGGTGCGCAATCTGAAGATCCAGCTCGGCGCGAATACGGTGATCGAGAATCTCAATCTCGATGTGCGTGCGGGCGAGTTCGTTGTGCTGCTCGGCCCATCGGGTTGCGGCAAATCCACTTTGCTGCACAGCATTGCGGGCCTGATCGACGTGACCGACGGGAGCATCGAAATTGCCGGGGAAGACATGACCTGGGCCGATCCGAAAGATCGCCGTATCGCGCTGGTGTTCCAGTCATATGCGTTGTATCCGACCATGAGTGTCGAGCGTAATCTGTCGTTTGCGTTGCGCATCAACGGCACGCCGAAGGCGGAGATTGAACGGCGTGTCAAACGGGCGTCCGAGATGCTGCAACTCGGACCGCTGCTCAAGCGCAAGCCCGCGCAACTCTCCGGCGGCCAGCGGCAGCGCGTGGCGATCGGCCGTGCAATCGTGCGCGAGGCCGATGTGTTCCTGTTCGACGAGCCCCTCTCGAATCTCGACGCCAAATTGCGCACCGAATTGCGTCGCGAACTCAAGCAATTGCACCAGCGTCTGGGCGCGACAATGATCTACGTGACCCACGATCAGGTCGAAGCGATGACGCTCGCCACGCGCATGGCCGTGATGTGCGGCGGCGTGATCCAGCAGTTCGGCACGCCCGCCGAAGTCTATGCACGGCCGAACAATCTGTTTGTCGCGACGTTTCTGGGCTCGCCGGCAATGAATGTGCTCAAGGGCACGCTCGAGACGCGCGACGGCGCGCTACACTTTTGTACAGCGGATTTGCAGCTCGATGTGTCGCACTATCCTTTCAAAAACCTGCCAACGGATCGTCTGTCTTGCGTACTCGGCGTACGAGCGGAAGACGTGCACGCGGGGGAAGGGTCAAGCGGCTCAATCGGATCAAGCGGCTCAAACACAAAAATGAGCGAGCGCGCGAACATTTCACTGATCGAGCCGATGGGCAACCACCGTGTCATTTGGCTCGACTATCATGGAGTGCAAATCGCGTCGATCGACCAGACAAAGACACCGGTGGCGATAGGGGATGCCGCGACATTCTCGTTCGATGGCGCTCATATTTCGCTGTTCGAGGAAGAAGGCGGCGCGCGTCTGTAGTGACGGGATTCAGCGTCGTTGAATACAACAGGCTTGACGGAGAACCGCGTGGCAACACTCAAGGATGTCGCGGCACTGGCCGGCGTCGGCATGTCGACTGCCTCACGAGCCATTTCCGGTAAGGGACCCATTTCAGCCGATGCCGCCGCGCGCGTGAAGGCCGCGATCGAAGCGCTGAATTTCCGGCCGTCGTCCATCGGCCGGGCCATGGCGACGCAATCGCTCGGCATGATCGGTATTTTCGTGCCGACTTTCTTCGGCTCCTACTACGGCACGATTCTCAAGCAGACCGACACCGAACTGCGCGCGGTGCGCCGTCACGTGGTGGTGGCGACGGGTTGCGGGGAAGTGTCGCCGCGCGAGCAGGCCATCGAGGCGGTGCGTTTTCTGATCGGCCGTGATTGCGATGGCGTGGTGGTGATCAGCCACGATCTGCACGACGAAGATCTGGACATGCTGCATCGCATGCATCCAAAGATGGTGTTTCTGAATCGCGCGTTCGATCAGTTGCCGGAAGCGTCGTTTTGCGCGGATCATCGGCGCGGCGGCGAACTGGCGGCACGCACGCTGCTCGATTACGGGCATCGGGACATTGCGGTGATTTCCGGGCCGTTCAGCGCCTCGGACAATCACACGCGGCTCGAAGGCTTCTTTGCCGAATTGTCGCGCGAGGGCATTGCGCGCGAGGACGTCACGCTGATCGAATCGGACTTCTCGCCGGAGGGCGGTTACGCTGCCGCGCAGAAACTGCTCGATTCGAAGCGGCGCTTCACCGGTCTCTTTTGCGCGAACGACACGATGGCGGTGAGCGCGCTGGCGCGTTTCCACCAGGCGGGTATTGCCGTACCGGACGAGGTCTCGGTAATCGGCTACGACGATGATTATTCGGCCGCCTATGCCGCGCCTGGGCTTACCTCGGTGCACATCCCGACGGCGGAGTTGACGCAGAACGCCGTGCGCTGGCTGGTCAATCAGTGCTACCGGACCTCATGGGAGATCATCCGCGAGTTTCCGGTGAGCGTGACGATGCGGGAATCGGTGGGGCCGGCACCGGGGGCGTCGTCAAGCAAAGTCAAGGCGGCCAGCTACCGCATCGCGTCGTAGCGTCTTCGTGAAGCGGCACGCTGGTGCCGCTGATTGGCCGCTGACGTGTTGTGCAGGGCTTGCTTTGGCCCCGCTTACGTCCCGCTGCGCAGCGACTGTTCGTAGCGCAGGCGTGCTTCTTCGTCGAGGCGCGTGTCTTCGAGTTCCTGCAGCACGGCTTCGAGATCGATCGGCGTGGTGTCGAGTTCGACGCGGCCGGTCAATTTGGCATCCACGTGCAAGGCGCCTGCTTCGTACAGCGACCAGATTTCCTTGCCGTAGCTCGTATCGAGCAACGCGGGCGCGAACTGGCCAAAATACGTGGCGAGATTGTTCACGTCGCGCTCCAGCATGGCCGGGGCTTCCAGATTGCCGGCGGCATCCACGGCTTGCGGCAGGTCGATGATCACCGGACCGTCCGCCGCGAGCAGGATGTTGTATTCGGACAGGTCGCCGTGAATCATGCCGGCGCACAGCATCCGCACCACCTGGTTGAGCAGCAGCGCATGCAATTCGAGCGCACGCGCTTCGGTCATCTCGACATCGTTCAAACGCGGCGCGACGTCGCCGTCCGCATCGGTCACCAATTCCATCAGCAAGACGCCGTCCGTGCAGATGAAGGGCTGCGGCACGCGCACGCCGGCGTTGGCGAGCTGGAACAGCGCATCGACTTCCGCGTTCTGCCACGCCTGTTCCTGCACTTCGCGGCCATAGCGGCTGCCTTTTTCCATCGCGCGCTGCTGGCGGCTGTTCTTGACCTTGCGACCCTGCTGATAGGACGCGGCCTGGCGGAAACTGCGCTGTTTGGCGTCTTTATAGACCTTCGCGCAGCGCGTGGATTCGCCGCTGCGGACCACGTAGACGGTGGCTTCCTTGCCGCTCATCAGCTGCGAGATGACTTCGTCGATCAGGCCCTCTTCGACGAGCGGGAGCAGACGTTTAGGTGTTTTCATGCGGCCACCGGAGCGCGGTGGGGGGCGGATCGGCCGTGTGCGGCCGATTGCGAGGGGAGGTGGTGCGGGATTCGGATCATGCCGGATTATAAGGGCTATGGGGGAGGTGGCCTGTGTCAGCTACGGAACAGATGTGTCCGGGCTGTCGCGGTCTGTCCGATACTTCAGGCAAACCGGACGTTTTTGCCTGAACTATCGGACAGACAAAGACGTGGAATGACCGGCGAGCGCGTGCTTCAAACCCCGGCACGCGCCATCGGCCGCTTCAACAACGGCCCAATCGCCTGCTCGATGCAGTGGACGAAATACTCCGCCGGCCGAGTCAGTTGCGATTCCTGCGGTGAGAGCAGATACAACTGCAACGGTGGTGGCGCGACCGGCAGCGCGAGGCGCACGAAGCTCTGCCCAAGCGCGGTTTCTTCGAGCGAATGCGTGGTCCACGCGAAGATCGCGTCGGTGCTGATGGTCAGGCTGTAAAACAGCGCGTACGACGTGCAGCGCGTGATTCGCCGGGGCGGCGTGAGCCCGGCGCATTCGAACATCGCGCGGATAAAGCCCGGGTAGTTGTCCGTCACGTCGGTGTGAATCCACTCGGCTTCCTGCACCGCCTCGAGCGACGCCGCGTCCGCATAGGGACTCTGCGCGCGCGTCACGAATACGGTTTCGAACGAGACCATCCGTTTTACGCTGCCCAGATCGCTCACCGGCCGCGCGAAGGCGGCGAACGCCAGATCCAGCGTGCGATTGCGGAGTTGCTCGTGCAACTGGTTGAAACCCAGTTCGCGAAACTCCAGCGTCACCATCGGCCAGCGTTTGCGAAATTCGACAAAGGCTTCGGTAAGCCCCGTCGTGCCGACAATCGGCGTAATGCCGATCACCAGGCTGCCGTCGCGCAGCCCCTTCAGATGCGCCATATCCTCCTCGGCGCGCTCCATCTCGCGCACCACGGTGCGCGCCCGGCTCACCAGCGCCGCGCCTTCTGCTGTGGGCACGACGCCCCACGGATTGCGCTCCAGCAGCCGCACGCCGAATTCCGTCTCCAGTTCCCGCACTGCCTTCGTGATGGCCGGTTGCGTCACGAACAGCGCCTTGGCCGCGCCGTTGATGCTGCCCGTCGAGGCAATGGCGACCAGTGCTCGCAGATGATGAATTTTCATGATGCGGAATATAGCACTGACAGTTATGCGTATCAAAATTTGTGCTTATTTGTTTTCGGGCCGGATCTTTACGCTTTGCTTCGACGGTTGCGAAACGACAGCCGACTTAATCGGAGCACAACGAATGACGCAGTCTTTTCCCCAGCTTCTCGCCGAACTGCGCGAGACCGAACACGAATTCATTGCGATTCGCCGCGATATCCACGCGCATCCCGAACTCGGCTTTGCTGAAACGCGCACCGCCGAACTGGTCGCACGCAAGCTCGCGGAGTGGGGCTATACCGTGACGACGGGTGTCGGCGGCACGGGCGTGGTCGGCCAATTGCGGCGCGGCACGTCGAGCCGAACGCTCGGCCTGCGCGCCGACATGGACGCGCTGCCGATCCAGGAAGCCACCGGCCTGCCGTACGCGAGCACCGTCGCGCAGACCATGCACGCGTGCGGCCACGACGGCCACACCGCGATCCTGCTGGCCGCCGCGCACCGCCTTGCGACCCGAGGCGACTTCGACGGCACGCTGAACGTGATCTTCCAGCCGGCGGAAGAGGGACTGGGCGGCGCCTCGAAGATGATCGAGGACGGTCTTTTCACGCGTTTTCCCTGCGATCAGGTGTTCGCGCTGCACAACGCGCCCGGCCTGCCGGTCGGTCATTTCGCGCTGCGCCACGGCTGCGTGATGGCCTCGTCCGATTCGGTGACGATCACCGTGACTGGCAAAGGCACGCACGGCGCGATGCCGCAGTTGGGCTGCGATCCGATCGTCGCGGCGGCCAACATCGTGCTGGCCTTGCAATCGATTGTCGCGCGCAACATTGAGCCGACTCGCGCAGCCGTAGTGACGGTCGGTGCGATGCACGCCGGCAGCGCACCCAACGTAATCCCCGAAACGGCGACGCTGAAACTCTCGGTGCGCGCGCTCGATTCGGAAACGCGCGACCTGGTCGAAGCGCGGATCCGCAGCATCGCGCAGTTACAGGCGCAAACCTACGGCGCCACGGCCGAAGTCGACTACCGGCAGATCTCCCGCCCGCTCGTCAATCATCGCGGTGCGGCCGACCTCGCGATCGAAACCATCGAAGCCCTTGCGGGCCCGCAGGGCTACACGCTGATGCCCGATGCGGTGATGGGCAGCGAAGACTTTTCGTGGATGACCGAAGTGGTGCCGGGCTGCTACGTGGTGCTCGGCAACGGCGTCGACTCGACAGGCGGTTGCGCGGTTCATAACCCGGCATACGACTTTAACGACGCGGCGATCAGTTGGGGGGCCGCTTACTTCGTCGGACTTGCCGAGCGCTGTTTGAGCGTGCCCTGAGCGTTGCTTGAGCACGGCCTGAGCACTGATCGAGCACTGCCTGAGCACGGTTCACGCGCCGGGTTTCGATCCGGCGTCCAGCGCGCTGGAATCTTCAGTTCCGTTTTGCACTTCATTTCTAGCCATCAATTGCACGCGAGGAGTAGGGAGACCCATGAAAAGATGCATCGCAATGAGCGCGGCACTGCTGACGCTCGGCACTCACACGGCGCAGGCCGAGCCGTATCAGATCACTTTGCTGAGCGCGCTGCCGGAGTTCAACGGCAGCCTGCGCGAAGGCGTGGCGTTATACGGGTCGGTCGATATGGGCATCAACTATCAGACCGTGGGCGGCAAGTCGCTGGTGCAGACCCAGAGCGGCGGCGAATGGACGTCGAAATTCGGCGTCTTCGGACGGGAGGATCTGGGCGGCGGTCTGCGCGCCGAATTCAACCTGGAAAGCGGCTTTCTCGCCAACAACGGCGCGATGCAGGACAGCACGTCACTCTTCAATCGCCAGGCATGGGTGGGGCTGAATTCGTCGACGTATGGACGCGTGCGCTTCGGCAAGCAGATCGGCACGGGCTTGCCGCTCTTCGTCGACGTGTTCGGCACGGTGGGCACCAACTCGGCTTATACGTGGCTCGGCACCGCTGTCGTGCAGACGCCGAAGGGCGTCGGCTACAACAGCGACCTCGGCGCCGGCGCGACGCAACTGTCCGCGCGGGTGAATAACGCGATCACGTATCTGTCGCCGAGCTTTGCGGGATTCAGCACGGAACTGATGTACGCGCCGAGCAATGTGGCCGGGCAGTCGCCGGCAGCGGCGGCGCAGGGCGCGTTGCTGCAGTGGTATGACGGTACGACTTACGTGACGGGCACTTACAACCAGGTGTGGGGCGCAACCGGAGCGAGCGGCACGAGCACCGTGCGTAACGACCTGTACGGTTTTGGCGTGGTGTACGACACCGGGAAAATCGTGCTGTCGGGCGCGTTCAACCAGTACGCGCCCAGGCTCGCCAACGACGGCATCGCGCGCGTCTATACGCTCGGCACGATCTGGCCGGTCGGGCGCAATGCGTTTCGCGCTTCGGTGGTGTATCGCGATACGTCCGGCGTGCACGACTCGGCAAACAATCCCGCGAAAGATTCGGCATTCGGCGTAATGCTCGGCTACGACTACACCCTCTCCAAACGCACAGGGCTCTACGCGCGCGCCGGCTTCATCCGTAACTACGGCATTTCCACCGTACTGCTGAACAATAACCCGCTGCCGACGCAAACCGGCAGCACCGCACCGGAACTTGGCACGACGCCGGTCACCGTGTCGCTCGGCATGTATCACAACTTCTAGGCGTGAGTGTTCCCATGAATGCAATCCAACACACCACTAGTGCTGTCGCGACCGAGGTGACCGACGTGACCGACGTGAAAGAGCGGCACGCGTCGCGCCGGACCGTCTTCGCCGCGGCGCTCGGCAACGGCCTTGAGTTCTTCGACTTCACGGTCTACAGCTTCTTCGCCGCAGTGATCGGCAAACTCTTCTTTCCGGCCGGCAGCGACGTGGGCGCGCTGATGATGTCGCTCGCAACCTTCGGCGTCGGCTTCGTCGTGCGGCCGCTCGGCAGCATCGTGATTGGCGCGTATGCCGACCGCGTGGGCCGCAAGCAGGCCCTCGTGCTCACCGTTTCGCTGATGGCGCTCGGCACGGGCATGATCGGCCTCGCGCCGACTTACGCGACGATCGGTCTGGCGGCGCCGGCGATCATCGTGCTGGGCCGTTTGCTGCAAGGTTTTTCGGCGGGCGGAGAAGTGGGTGCGGCGACCACCTTGCTGATGGAGTCGGGCAGCGCGGGGCAGCGCGGTTCGCTCGTGAGCTGGCAGATGGCCTCGCAGGGCGGCGCGGCGCTGGCCGGTGCGTTGGTGGCGGCGACGCTCTCGCGCAGCCTGTCGCACGAGGCGTTGCTTGCATGGGGATGGCGTGTGCCGTTTCTGATTGGTCTTTTGATCGGTCCGCTAGGTTTCTATCTGCGCAAACATCTGGACGAAACCTTGCCTGCCGCGCAAGCAGTGAAAGCGGCCCGGCCTGACGCGGCCCGACCGAAGGCTCGCATCGAATGGCGGCAGATCGTGGCAGGCACGATGCTGGTGATCGGCGGCACTTCGTCGATGTACGTGATCGTGTTTTTCCTGCCGTCGTTCCTGACGATGACGACTGGCATGCCCGCCGCGGTGTCGCTGCTGGCCGGTTGCACGGCGGGCCTCGTGCTGCTGATCGGTTCGCCGTTCGCCGGCCGTCTCGCCGACCGCATGCCGCATCGCAAGACTTTGCTGTACGCGGTCTCGGTGGTGTCGCTGGTCGTGCTGCTGCCGGCGTTTCACGCGATTAAAACCTGGCCGTCGATCTACACGGTGGTGCTGGTCGTGTTCGTGCTGATCGGCTTGATGACGCTTTCGAGTCCAGCGGGTTTTGTGCTGATTCTCGAAGCGTTCAAACCGGAAGTGCGGGCGACCTCGCTCGGCATCATCTACGCGCTGGGCGTGACGATTTTCGGCGGCTTCGCGCAGTTGATCGTCAGCGCGTTGTGGCGCATGTCCGGTAGTTTTTACGCGCCGGCGTGGTACGTACTGGCGTGCGGACTGGTGAGCTTCGCCGGCGTGCTGCTGTTCAAGGAAGCGAAATAAGGCTGCACTTTCATGGTGCGGGCGATGTGGCCTGGGCAGGCGGTGCATCCTGTACCTGATGGTCCGCTGCAGGATGCGCAAAACCTGCATCGCCGTAAGTGCGCAGCACCTCGGAGATGATCACCTGGTAACCATCGAGCCAGTTTGCCTGCGCCGCTTTCGCTTCCAGATGCGCGGGGTGCTGCATCAACGCCTGCAATGCGTCGAGCGACGCCCAGTAGTACACATTCGACGTCAGTCCAGTCGACGCGTTTTCCCACGCCTCTTCGCCGAGATAGCCGGGAATGGCCTTGGCGGCGGTGGCGATGGTCTCGTCGAGCCGGTAGAAGCGTTCGTCTAATTGTCCCGTGGCGAAGATGAAAGTTGACGTGTACATGGCGTAACCGGTTTGTAGGTGGGCGAACGTTTGCGCATCATAGCGCACGGTGTCGAGTGCACATTTTTTCGCGTTATTTGCCGCGTTTTCAGGGGTATTCTCACGCGCCACCTGCCGCCCGGCAGTAACGGCGTTGTAATAGTCCGCAACAGTGTTTTGCGTTTTCCCTCATTCATTTCGCACGGCAATCGCTTAAACTGCGCGGTAACAAATTGTTACGGGGTGCGAGATGTTGGCCGTGTTCATCATCGCCTGTCCGATCTGCATCGCTGCGCTGTTCGGTTTCGCGCGGCACGTGGATCCGCTGACAGGGCAGTTCAGGCGTTAGACCCAAAATGGCGCATTTCGGCAAGGGTGTTCAAGCCATTGCCGGTTTTAGCCATTTTCTTTAGCCGATCAAAGCCTCAACCCTTGCCTTGGCGTGCCGAGTCACGGCACGATGCGCGATAACCTAAGTTTGGGGCACTATCGCGTATGCGGGATTTTCTGGCAAACATCACTGCGCGCCTTGGCGTTTTGAAGGGCGTGCTTCCTTTGAGCCGTGCCGCGGCGGCGCGCGATGCGCTGGCCGGCGTGCAGCTTGCGTCGATGGATATTCCGCAAGTGCTCGGCTATGCGCGCATTGCCGGCATGCCGGCCGTTACCGGTCTTTACACAGTCTTTCTGCCGCTTATCGCGTTTGCGTTCTTCGGCGCGTCGCGGCACCTCGTCGTGGCTGCCGACTCCGCCACTGCCACCATTTTCGCGAGCCGCCTCTCGACCATGGCGCCGGCTTCGAGCGCGGAATATGCGGCGCTCGCCGGAATGGTCGCCTTGCTCACTGCCGCGCTTCTGCTCATCGCGCGGATTTTCAAGCTCGGTTTTCTCGCTGACTTTCTTTCGCGCACGGTGCTGGTCGGCTTCCTCGCCGGCGTCGGCGTGCAGGTCGGCATCGCTATGCTGGGCGACATGTTCGGCGTTCCCGGGCATGCCGCGAACAGCGTCGGCCAACTCGCGCTCGTGGTGCGCGAGGCGGCGCAGATCAATCTGCCGACGCTCGCTATTTCCGCGCTGGTCGTAGTCTCCATTCTGGTTTTCAAGCGCTTCTTGCCACGCCTGCCGGTGCCGTTGATTGCGGTGGTGGCGGGTATTGCCGCAAGCGATATTTACGGTTTCGCGGCCCACGGCATTTCAGTGTTGGGACCGGTGGCAGGGGGACTGCCACCGCTGCGCATGCCGTCGGTCACGTGGCAGCAATTACTCGATCTGCTGCCGGTCGCCGCCTCGTGCTTTGTGATGATCGTCGCGCAAAGCGCCGCCGCGAGCCGCGTATTTGCCGAGCGCTATCACGAGACTGTCGATACCAATGCCGACCTGCTGGGTATTGCCGCTGCCAACGCCGCCGCCGCGTTTTCCGGCGCCTTCGTGGTGAACGGCAGTCCGACGCAAACTGCTATGGCCGATCGCGCCGGCACGCGCAGCCAGTTCGCGCAGGTCGCGTTCGCGGTGGTGGTGGTCGTGGTGCTGCTGTTTTTCAGCCGTTATTTGCAATACCTGCCGCACTGCATTCTGGCCAGCATCGTGTTTACGATCGCCATCGGCCTGATCAATCTGCAGACGCTGTATTCGATCCGCCGCGAAAGTCCCGGTGAATTTACGCTGGCCGTGTTTACCGCCGCGGCGGTGGTGCTGATCGGTGTCGAGCACGGCATTCTGGTGGCGGTGGCCTTATCGCTGCTGCGGCATGTGCGGCATAGTTACCGGCCGCACACCATGGTTCTCGTGCCCGGCGAAGGCGGTGTCTGGATGCCGGTGCCGGCCGCGCCCGGACTCCAGACCGCACCGGGTCTGATCGTCTATCGCTTTGGCTCCGACCTGTTCTATGCGAACGACCACTTTTTCGTCGACGATGCCCGCCGCCTGATCGATCACGCGCCGAGCCCGGTGCACTGGTTCGTGATCGATTCCGGTGCGATCACCGATCTCGACTATTCGGCGGCGCGTTCGGTCGGCGAGTTGTGCGAGGCGCTCAAGCGCAGCGGCGTCGAAGTGTTTTTTGCGCGCGTGAATCAGTATCTGCGCTCGGATATGGACCGGCATGGCATCACGCCGACCGTCGGCGCAAACTGCATTTTCAGCACCTTGCATGACGCGCTGCGCGTGGCAGGCGTGGAGCAGCCGGGTACGCAGACCAAAGCCGCGTCCTAAACGTCATTCTGGTTTGCTTGGTAAGACGCCGTGGATTGCTTCAGGTCTGCGGCTCTTCATCGGCAAAGAAGTAGCCGATAAAAAAGCACGCGCCTGCAAGCAGGGCGCCAAGCACGGCCACCGTATAGGCGAGCGCCGTACCGTGCCAAAGACTGTCGAACCACTGATGAAGCTGCGCCATCACGACGGCCGCGTTACCGCCGATGCGCTGCAATTCGATCTGATAGCGCGGGTCTGCGATGCTGTACATGGAGACGGCGCTGTCTGGCGCCGGCGCCATGGCATAGATGATCGCCCCGGCGATCAGACCGGCGAGCAGCGCGACGACGCCCGCCAGATAAAGCCGTTTTTGCAATGGCGAATGTTTCGCCGCCGGATTCAGGTCATTGCCACTGCTCATCGTGTTCGCTTACCCGCTCGTGTCATCAGGGTGACAGTATCGCAGAGCGGACGCACCTCAAAGTCGCGGCTAGCTTTTCGACGTCAGCAGTTTGATCCCCGCAATGCCGAACATGATCGCGAGCGACCCGTCCAGCCAGCGACGGATCGCGACGTAAATGCGCCGTGCGGACGCGGTTGAAAACAGCACCGCGTAGCTGCTGAACACGGATACACCGATCACCATGCAGCCGAGCACCACCGGCTTGGTGTGCGACGCGCCGCCTGCCGGCGACATAGCCAGCGAAACGATCGAGAGCCACACCAGAATCGCTTTCGGATTGGTGAGATGCAGCAACAGGCCGCGCAGATAGAGCCGTTTGAGCGGTTCGCCTTCGCGTGCGGTATTCGTAGGCAACTGCTCCGCGCTGAATGCCGTGCGGGCGGATTTGAAGCCGAGCCACAGTAGATAAAGTCCGCCAGCGATCTTGATCGCCACGAGGCATTCCGAGTAAGTGGCGAGTACCGCCGACAAACCGAGCGAAGCCAGCAAGGCCCAGAAGAACGAACCGGACACCACGCCGAGCGCGAAAGTGAGTGCGGATTTTCTGCCGGCGCTCATCGCCAGCGACATGATCGCGAGATTGCTCGGCCCCGGACTCGCCGTGCCGACGAAGTAGGCGCTATAGGCGATCAGGACATCGGCGGTGAGGAAGGAGCTGGCGGTCATGGGCGTGTGAACCTCGGCGAGGGGCAAACTGCGCCGCTCGTTGCGGCAGGGGAAATTGCATGGATCGATGCGCGAACAACGATTCTGCTCGTCCACCCGCGAATCTCACAGGTACAGTTGATTGCCTGTGCGGCGGCACAATCGGGCGTTGGTGGGGCAACGCGGCGCAACCCCGGCCGGGCACTCAGCCAACTCAGCCCGCCGCCGCCGTTCCGATGCAATCCGCCAGCGCCCCCGCCACCGCTTGCCGGCTGTGCCGTGGACGCTGCACGAGCCCGATTTCACGATGAAACGTCGCGTCGCCGAGTTCGAGCGCAGTGACATTGGCGGGCCACTTGCCCAATCCCGCCGTATTCGGAATCAGCGCCACGCCGATGCCGCGCGCGACCAGTTGCGCGATACCCTGCAACTCGTCCAGCTCGATCACGTCGTGCACGTTCAGCCGCGCGCGCCGTAGAAACCGGTCGACCAGCTTGCCGCCGAACGACCCGCGGTCGTAGCGGATGAACGGTTCGCTCCTGAGCAGCTCGCGCCAGGACGGCGTGCCGCGCGCGAGCGCCTTGGGCACCAGCAGCACGAACGGTTCGGTGACGAGCGTGCGCCATTCGAGTTCGGACGGCAGCGCGAACGGCGGTTTGATGATGACGGCGAGATCGAGCTCGCCCGAGTCCACCTGCCCGAGCAGCCCCAGCGACACGCCCGGCACCACGCGAATCCGCCAGCCCGGGCGATCGTCGCGAAAGCGGGCCAGCGCGTCGGCGAGAAACGACACCTGCGCGGACGCGATCGCGCCTACCCGCAGCATCCCGCTTTCGGCCGCTCCCGTGCCGCGTTCCGAGAGCCGTGCATAGAGCGTCATCATTTCTTCGGCGAGCGCGAGCGTTTCGCGGCCGGCGTCGTTGAGCGTGGCGGAGCGGCCCGTGCGGTCGAACAGCGCGAAACCGAGTTCCTCTTCGAGCCGCTGCATCTGCGCGCTCACGGCGGATTGCGTCAGGCCGATGCGCGCGCCCGCACCGGAAAACGTGCCGTACTGGCTGACGGCGATAAAGGTTCTGAGTTCGCTGAGCATCGTCGATTAATCGATTTTGGTGTTGGTCAGGTCAAATATATATCGTTTCTCACCATTTTTAGTCATGGTTAGAATTTGCCTCACGCGTGTACCTTTCCGGGCCGCTTCATTGACCGATACACGAACCCCCTTTACCTTCAGCGAGTTTTCCCATCATGAGCGTTGCCGACACCGTTTTGCCGCCGTTCCATCTGGCGTTTCCCGTGCATAGCCTCGCCGCCGCCCGCGAGTTCTATGGCGAGCTGCTCGGCTGTCCGGAAGGGCGCAGTTCCCCGGATTGGGTCGACTTCAACTTCTACGGCCATCAGATCGTCGCGCACCTCGCACCTGAGGAAATCGGCCACCGTCAGACCAGCAAGGTCGACGGCGACGCGGTGCCGGTGCGCCACTTCGGCGCGGTGCTCTCGATGGCGCAATGGCAGGCCGCCGCGGACAAGCTGCAACAGGCCGGCATCGACTTCATCATCGAACCGCATGTGCGCTTCAAGGGCGAGGTCGGCGAACAGGCGACCATGTTCTTCCTCGATCCGTCGGGCAACGCGCTGGAGTTCAAGGCGTTTGCCGATATGTCGTCGTTGTTTGCGAAGTGATGACGGTGCAATGACGTTGGCAACATAAGCCGGCGGTTCGAAATGCAAAAAGGCAGATCAACCTTGATGGTTGACCTGCCTTTTTTGCTTGACGCCAAAGCTCAGCGATTCACCGGCCGCACCGGAATGAACACCAGAATCGCCGCCTGAGTGTAAGGTATTTGCTTAGCGTAATTTATTCTGAAGACATGTCTCGCGGCACGTCGGCGAGACATGCCTTTAGCAATACCCTTAAAAGAGCCTATCTCCACCTCATCAATCGTTTGCGCAGCACGATGTTGCATGTGTTTGACGCGCTGCCTATCCTTACATTAGCCTTCCTGACAATTTAGCCATTTTGGCGCCATGCAGGCGTTGGTGCTATCGATCTAGCATAGGTACGGATTCACCCATCCCATCCCTTACCTGCATTCTCTCGGGCGCGTTTCATGTGGATCGTCAACGTTGCGCTTAAGCGGCCATACACGTTCATCGTGATGGCCATTCTGATCTTGCTGGCGACGCCATTTGTGCTGTTGACCACGCCGGTCGACGTGCTGCCGGAGATCAATATTCCGGTGGTCAGCATCATCTGGAATTACACGGGCTTGTCGGCCGAAGACATGGCCAACCGCATCACGTCCGTCAACGAGCGCAGCCTGACCACCACGGTCAACGACATCGAGCACATTGAATCGCAGTCGCTGGCGGGCATCACGATTCTCAAGGTGTTCCTGCAGCCGAACGCGAATATCCAGACCGCGATCGCGCAAACGGTGGCCGTCGAACAGGCGCAGCTCAAGCAGATGCCGCCAGGCGCGACGCCGCCTCTGGTGATCAGCTATTCGGCCTCCAGCATTCCGGTGATCCAGCTCGGTTTGTCGAGCCCGAAGCTCTCCGAGCAGGCGCTCAACGACACGGCGCTGAACTTCCTGCGCCCGCAACTGGTGACGATTCCGGGCGCGGCCGTACCGTACCCGTACGGCGGCAAATCGCGCTTGATCTCGGTCGACCTCGACACGCGCGCCTTGCTCGCAAAGGGCCTGACACCTTCGGATGTGGTCAGCGCGTTCAACGCGCAAAACCTGATTCTGCCGACCGGTACGGCCAAGATCGGGCCGAAGGAATACACGATCAATATGAACGGCTCGCCCGCCACGGTGGAAGGGCTCAACGATATTCCGGTGCGCACGCTCAATGGCGCGACGACGTACCTGCGTGAAGTTGCGCACGTGCGCGACGGCTTCTCGCCGCAGACCAATATCGTGCGGCAGGACGGACACCGCGGCGTGCTGATGTCGGTGCTGAAGAACGGCAGCGCCTCGACGCTTTCGATCGTCAATACACTGCAAGGCATTCTGCCGGCCGCGCGCGCCGCGTTGCCGCCGGACCTGAACATCACGGCCCTGTTCGATCAGTCCGTGTTCGTGAAAGCGGCGGTGCAGGGCGTGGTGCGTGAGGCGCTTGTTGCCGCGGCATTGACCGCCGCGATGATCCTGCTGTTCCTCGGCAATTGGCGCAGCACCTGCATCATCGCGATTTCGATTCCGCTGTCGATTCTGTCCTCGCTGATCGCCCTGCACGCGCTCGGGCAAACCATCAACATCATGACGCTGGGTGGCCTTGCGCTCGCGGTCGGGATTCTGGTCGACGATGCGACGGTGACGATCGAGAACATCGAACGGCACCTGCATATGGGCACAAATCTGCACGACGCGATTCTCGACGGCGCCGGCGAAATCGCGATCCCGGCGCTCGTTTCGACGCTGTGTATCTGTATCGTGTTCGTGCCGATGTTCTTCCTGACCGGCGTCGCGCGTTATCTGTTCGTGCCGCTTGCCGAAGCGGTGGTGTTCGCGATGCTCGCTTCGTACGTTCTGTCGCGTACGCTGGTGCCGACGCTCGCCATGCTGCTGATGGGCCATGCGCACAAGCCAAAAGCCGATGCGAGGCCGAGCGTGTTCCGGCGCATCTACCTGCGTTTCGATCACGGCTTCGAGCGCATGCGCTCCACCTACATCGTGATTCTCAGCAGCGTGCTGGTGCGGCGCGGCATGTTCGGCAGCCTGTTCCTCGGTTTCTGCGTGGTGTCGATGGGTCTGGTTTTTGTGCTCGGAGAAGACTTCTTTCCGAGCGTCGACGCCGGCGACATTCGCCTCCACATGCGTGCGCCGACCGGTACGCGCATCGAGGAAACCGCGCGTCTCGCGGACGAAGTCGAGAAGGTGATCCGCGAGGTTGTGCCGGTCGACGAACTCGGCACGATCCTCGATAACCTCGGTTTGCCGTATAGCGGTATCAATCTTTCATATAGCAACGCGGGCACGATCGGCACGCTCGACGGCGAAATTCAGGTGGCCCTGAAAGAAGACCACCACCCGACGCAAATCTACATGGACAAACTGCGCGCGATCCTGCCGCAGCGTTTTCCGGGCGTCGAGTTCTTCTTTCAACCGGCCGACATCGTCACGCAGATTCTCAACTTCGGCTTGCCCGCCGCCGTGGACGTGCAGATTTCCGGCGCGGACCAGCAGGGTAACTTCGACGTCGCGCGCAAGCTGCTGAAACAGGTACGGATGATTCCCGGCACCGTCGACACCCACATCCAGCAGAAACTGGACGAACCGGCGATCAATCTTCAGATGGATCGCACGCGCCTGCAACAACTCAATCTGAGTGCAAGCAATGTGGCGCAAAATGTACTGATCTCCTTGTCGGGCAGTTCGCAGACGTCGCCGGGTTTCTGGTTCAACAACAAGAACGGTGTCGAATATAGCGTCGCGGTGCAGACGCCGCAGTATCAGATCTCGTCGATCGATGAGTTGTTGCGCACACCGGTCTCGGGCTCGGCCAACGGTCCGACGCAACTGCTAGGCAATCTGGTGCGGGTCTCGCCGCAGAATCAGTTCGCGGAAGTCACGCACTACAACATCAGGCCGGTGATCGACCTGTACGTGAGCGTCGAAAAGCGCGACCTGGGCAGCGTGGCCACGCAGGTCGACAAACTGGTGAACAACGTGCGGGCCTCGTTGCCGCGCGGCAGCCAGATCACCTTGCGCGGGCAGGTGCAGACTATGCGCAGTTCGTTCTTCGGTCTCGGGATCGGCGTGGCGATGGCCATCGTGCTGGTGTACCTGCTGATCGTGGTGAATTTCCAGTCGTGGGTCGATCCGCTGATCATCATCAGCGCGTTGCCCGCGGCACTGGCGGGCATCGTATGGATGCTGTTCCTGACCGGCACGCACTTGAGCGTGCCCGCCTTGACGGGGGCGATCATGACGATGGGTGTCGCTACCGCCAACAGTATTTTGATGGTGTCGTTCGCGCGCCAGCGGCTCTCCTCCGGTGCGCCGCCGCTCACCGCCGCGCTCGAGGCCGGCGCTAGCCGGATCAGGCCGGTGCTGATGACGGCGTTCGCGATGATCATCGGCATGATTCCGATGGCGCTGGGTCTCGGCGAAGGCGCCGAGCAGAATGCGCCGCTGGGCCGCGCGGTGATTGGTGGTTTGCTGTTCGCCACCGTGTCCACGCTGTTTTTCGTGCCGCTGGTGTTCGCAAGTATTCATACGCGCCTCGCGCGTCGCCATCGCGACGATGACGACTCGGATACCACGGGTGGCCACGGCAACGACGGCCCCGCGCCTGAGCACGGCGGCGCAGGCAAGCCCGCGTAACGTTCAATGTAAATGACGGCTGACTGAGATGGCTGACTGAGATGACCGAAAAAACCCATGCATCGCTGGCGATTCCCGCGCGAGAGACCGAAGGCGGCCACGCCTTGCCGCCGCGCAATCGCGAATGGAAACGCGCCAAAATCGCCATCTGGATCGTGCTGGCGCTGCTTGCCGTGGGCGCGTTGCGCACGGTGATCGCGAATGTTCTGCAAAGCCGCTCCGTCGCCGAGACGACGAAGCAGAACGCCACGCAGTATGTGAACGTGGTGAGTCCGACGCAAACCGCGGGAGGTGGCAACACCTTGTTGCCGGGCACGTTGCGCGGCTTTGTCGAATCGCCGATTTACGCGCGCTCCACCGGTTATCTGCTGCACTGGTACGCCGATATCGGCACGCGCGTGAAGCAGGGGCAACTGCTCGCCGATCTGGACACACCTGAGATCGATCAGGAACTCGCCCAGGCGTTGGCCCAGCGCGCGCAAACCAGTTCGAGTCTCGGCCTCGCCAAAAGCTCGATGGAACGCTGGCAGCAACTGCGTCAACGCGATGCGGTCTCGCAGCAGGAACTCGACGAACGGACCAGCACCTACACGCAGGACCTGGCCAACCTCGCCGCCGCCGATGCCAACGTGAAGCGCCTGCAGCAACTCGAATCGTTCAAGCGCATCGTCGCGCCGTTTGCGGGCGTGGTCACGCAGCGCAATGTCGACGTCGGCGACCTGATCGACGCGGGCAGCGGCACGAGCCGCGCGCTGTTCGCGCTGGCGCAATCGGATCCGTTGCGAGTCTATGTGCAACTGCCGCAGGCGTACGCACAAAACGTGTCGGTCGGGCAGAAGGTGGTGGTGACGCAGGCCGAATTGCCGGGCCAGCAGTTCCACGGCACGATCACGCACATCTCCGGCGCGATCGACGTGCCGACCCGTTCGTTGCAAGTCGAAGTGACGCTGCCGAATCCTGACGACAAGCTGCGGCCCGGTGCATACGTGCAGGTAGCCGTGCCGGCGGCGGCCCATGCGCAACTGATGGTGCCAGGCAACGCCTTGCTGTTCCGCGCCGAAGGCCCGCGCGTCGCAGTGGTCGATGCGAAGGGCAACGTGGCCTTGCACAAGGTCGTAATCGCGCAGGACCTGGGGCAGTCGCTCGAAATCGAAAACGGGATCGAGGCGAACGACAAGATCATCATCAACCCGAGCGATTCGATCGCGGACGGCGACCACGTGCTGATCACGCAGCCGCAGAAAAGCGGCAAGGGGGCGTCGTGATCGCGAAGCAGGCGAGCGCTTATCGGGCACTGACATCGCGAGCGACACGAACGTCACGCATGGCGCTGGCGGCCACGGCGAGCGCGGCCTTGCTGGCCGCGTGCACCGTCGGCCCGGATTATCAGCGGCCGCAAGCCGAAGTGCCGCCAACCTGGCAAACGGATTCGTACTGGCGCGTCGCGGCGCCTTCGCATGCGCCGATTTCGCTGGACTGGTGGAGCGCCTTCGGCGATCAGACGCTCGGAACGCTGGAAACGCAGGCGCTCGCACAGAATCAGACACTGGCCGCGGCGAGCGCCCATTACGCACAGGCCAAAGCGACGCTGGCGAACACCCGTGCGCAGCAGATTCCTGAAGTCGATCTCGGAGCGTCCGGGTCGCGCTTCAGAATTTCGCATGATCGCCCGCTGACCAATTACGGCACGCCGACCACGTCGACAGTGCAGAACAATCTGCAACTCGGCCCGACGATCAACTACGACACCGATCTATTCGGCCGGATACGTCGTGAAGTGGAAGGCGCCGCAGCCTCCGCGCAACAGTCAGCCGACGATCTTGCCAACGCACGGCTCGTCCTCACCACCGATCTCGCCACCGACTATTTCTCGCTGCGTGAACTCGACGCCGAGATCGACGTGCTGAATCAATCGGTGAAACTGCAGCAAAAGGCGCTCGATTACGTCACGACCGAGCACGATCTCGGCTCGGTGTCCGGGCTCGACGTGTTGCAGCAGAAGTCGCTACTCGATTCGACGAAGGTGCAGGCGCAACTCCTGCTGAATCAGCGCGCGCAGTTTGAGCATGCGATTGCCGCCCTGGTCGGCGTGCCCGCGCCGCAATTCGCGATCGAGCCCAAAGTGCTCGACACGCAGGTGCCGGCAATTCCGCTTGGTTTGCCGAGCGACGTCTTGCAACGCCGTCCGGATATCGCCTCGGCAGAGCGCGCGATGGCCGCGGCGAACGCGCAGATCGGCGTCGCCAAGGCAGCGTTCTTTCCGAGCCTGACGCTGACGCCGAGCATCGGCTGGGAAAGCACGCAGTTCGCGAGTCTGTTTAGCGCGCCGACGCTGATGTGGACGCTCGGCGCGGCCGTGGGCCAGGTGCTGTTCGACGGCGGCCGCCGTGCAGCGAACGTGCAATTTGCGAGCGAAGGCTACAAGGCCACCGAGGCGAACTACCGGCAAACCGTGCTCAACGCATTCCAGCAGGTGCAGGACGGCATCACGGGTCTCTCCGTTCTGGATGGCGCGTCGAAGCAGTCGCGTGAGGCAGTGACCGATGCGCAGCATCTTCTGGCGCTCGCCAACGACCGTTATTCGGGCGGCCTCGTTGCCTACCTCGATGTCATCACCGCGCAGCAGTCGTTGCTCACCAGCGAGCGTCAGGACGTGCAGATTCACGGCCAGCAGATGACCCTCTCGGTTTCACTGGTGAAGGCGCTGGGCGGCGGCTGGGATGCCGGCACGGACCTATCGGGCGCGCAGCCGCCCGGCAATGCAACGAAGGAGGCGATGGCTCCCGCGAAGTGAGCCGCCCGACAATGACACGGCCAGACAGGAAAAAGGAAAAACGAGGCGTTTCGTATAATGCAGATACAAGGGGACGCGGATGAAATTGCTGATCGTTGAAGACGAGCATAAGGTGGTGGACTACCTGCGCTCCGGTTTGACAGAGCAGGGCTGGGTCGTCGACGTCGCGCTCGACGGCGAGGAAGGCATGCATCTGGCCACCGAATTCGATTACGACGTGATCGTCCTCGACGTCATGCTGCCCAAACGCGACGGCTTCAGCGTGCTGAAGGCGCTGCGCATGCGCAAGTCGACGCCGGTCATCATGCTGACCGCCCGCGATCATGTGAACGACCGCGTGCGGGGCTTGCGCGAGGGCGCCGACGACTACCTCACCAAACCCTTTTCTTTCCTCGAACTGGTCGAGCGGCTGCATGCGCTGGCGCGCCGCACGCGTTCGCAGGAGTCGACGCTGATTTCCGTCGGCGATTTGTTCGTCGATCTGATCGGCCGGCGCGCCACCCGCGAAGGCGTACGCCTCGATCTGACCGCGAAGGAATTCCAGTTGCTGAGCGTGCTGGCGCGCCGGCAAGGCGACATCCTCTCGAAGACCGCCATCACCGAACTCGTGTGGGACGTCAACTTCGACAGCCATACGAACGTGGTCGAAACCGCGATCAAACGATTGCGCGCCAAGCTCGACGGCCCGTTTTCCTCGAAGCTGCTGCATACCGTGCGCGGGATGGGCTACGTGCTCGAAGTGCGTGAAGAGGCAGAGCAATCATGAACCGTTCAATCGCGCGCCGCCTTGCGTTGATGTTCGCACTCGTGGCGCTGTTCGTATTCACGCTGGTCGGCACCGGGCTGTTTCTGATTTTGCGCACGCAGCTCGAACACCATTTGCGCGAGTCGCTCGACGACCGTACCGAGATCGCGCGCATCATCGTCTATCACGCGGTGACTCCAGAGAAGTGGCGCATGGCGCGCGAAAAGCTCACGGACATGATGCCGCACGACGGCAGCACCGTGTATGCGGTGTCGAGTACGGACCCGTATTTCCACTATGGCAAGCCCATCGAGGGGCCCGTGGTGTCGAGCTGGCCGGGTGGCTACGCGAGGGTATCGCCGGTCGGCGGCGGCGCGGACATGCTGACCATCACCGTGACGATACCGGCTTACGGGGCCCGCCCACCTGTGCAATTGCAGGTCGCCGCCAGTTGTTCGCCGAATACCCGCACAATGCGCGTGTTCGGAGCGGCGCTCGCCGCGCTGTCCGCGTTGGGCAGTCTCGCCGTGCTGCTGCTGAGTTACTCGGTGACGCGGATCGGGCTTGCTCCGTTGACGCGTCTAACGCGAGACGCATCCGCGGTGAGCCCGAATAACCGCTCGCAGCGTCTGAATACGGCCTCGCTGCCGCTCGAATTGAGCGATCTGGCCAACTCGTTCAACGGCGCACTCGAACGTCTGGACGGCGCATACGGCCGCCTCGAGTCGTTCAATGCGGACGTCGCCCATGAACTGCGTACGCCGGTGACGATTCTGATCGGCCAGACCGAAGTAGCGTTGACACGCAACCGTTCGGTCGACGATTTGCGCCATACGCTGCAATCGAATCTCGAAGAGTTCGAACGCATGCGCGCGATCATCAACGACATGCTGTTCCTCGCTCGCGCCGACCAGGGCGAACGCGCGACGGGCCTCGTCGAGGTGTCGCTGGCCGCGGAGGTTGCGCATACGCTGGAGTTTCTCGAGATTCCGCTCGAAGAAGCACGCGTGCATGCACAGTTGCGCGGCGACGCGGTGGCGCGTGTGAACCGCTCGCTGTTCGGCCGCGCCTGCACGAATCTGCTGATGAACGCGATCCAGCATTGCGCGCCCGGCGCGGCGATCACGGTGACGATCTCGGAAGTAGCGGATCAGTTGCGCGTAGCGGTGGCCAACCCGGGCGAGCCGATCCAGCCGGCTGTGCTCGAACATCTGTTCGACCGGTTCTATCGCGCGGAAGTGTCACGCACCAATAGCCGCGAAAACCACGGACTGGGTCTCGCGATCGTGAAGGCGATTGCCGAGATGCATCGTGGCACGGTGTCGGTGGAAAGCGCGAACGGCGTCAACACGTTTGCGTTTTCGATTGCGGCGTCGAGTGCGGAAGCCAGCTTGCCGGCAGCGCGCACGAATGCCGGTGTCCCGGCGGAAGCAGCAGGTTAATCGTCGCTGGTAAAGGGCAAGTCGGCCTGAACCGGTACGCGCCGCTTTGCCGGTTGCGCGTTGGCCGGCGTCAAGGCGCTCACACGCACGCCCAGCAGCCGCAGCTTGCGGTTCAGTTCCACCCGTCTCAGACATTCGGTTGCGGCGCGCCGGATCTCGGTGGCGTCGGCGGTCGGTTCGTCGAGCGTCAGATCGCGTGTGACCGTGCGGAAGTCGTCGTAGCGCAGCTTGATGCCCACGGTGCGGCCCACATATCCCTTGCGTACCAGATCGTCCGCTACCCGCACGCACAGGCTGGTAAACGAACTGGAGAGGGCCGGGCGATCATGACGTGGATGCAGATCGCGTTCGAAGGTCGTCTCACGGCTCATCGACTTGGGTTCCGATTCGACCACGACCGGCCGCTCGTCGTAGCCTTGCGCGACCTGCATGAGCCAGGCCGAGTAGCTGCGTCCGAAGTTGTCCTGCAACAAGCCCGCGTCCGCCGCCGCCAGATCGCCGACCGTGGCGAGGCCGAGCGCGGTCAACTTTTCCGCGGCTTTCGGCCCGATTCCATTGACCTTGCGCACCGGCAGCGGCCAGACGCGCAAGGGCACATCCGCGGGCGTGAGGATCGTGAGGCCGTCGGGTTTATCGAGTTCGGAGCCGATCTTCGCCAGCAGCTTGTTCGGCGCCACGCAAATGGAGCAGGTGAGGCCGGTCGCCTGATTGACCGCCTGCTTGATGCGCGCGGCGATCTCGCGCGGCTCGCCGGGCAACTCGGTAAGGTCGATATAGATTTCGTCGATGCCGCGGTCTTCGATCCGATCGGTGAAGGTGGCGACCGCCTGTTTGAAGAGACGCGAGTAGTGGCGATACGACTCGAAATCGGTGGGCAGCAGAATCGCGTCCGGCGCGAGCACGGCGGCTTTCATCATGCCCATCGCAGAGAACACGCCGAGCGCGCGGGCTTCGTAGGTGGAGGTGGTCACCACGCCGCGGCCCGCGTAATCGCGCAGCTTCGCAAAGCGAAGGCTGCCGTCTTCAAGCGTTTGCGGCACGGCATTGCGGCCGCCGCCGATCACCACCGCCTTGCCGCGCAATTGCGGATAGCGCAGGAGTTCAACGGACGCGTAGAACGCGTCCATGTCCAGGTGCGCGATGTGGCGGCTTGCAGAACTCATGGATGGCGGAAACGGGTGACGGTGCGGGCAGCGAGCATAACAGCCGATGCATGTGCCGTGCTGCCCGATCGTATGGCTTGCTGCGTCGGGCGTCAGGACGTGCAAGCCATGATGCGCTGCACGCCGGACGCCAAACCGTAATAGTACCTTGCTCCGCCGGGGCAAGGTGCCGCGCTTAAAGCATTAGCCGCAAGCCGGCTTGGCTTTCTTGCAGGCATCCGCAAGCTGGGGCGGCGGGTCTTTCTTGAACACCGTCTTATACGACTCGAGCACGTTCGACTGAACCACCGGCAGAGACTGCACGCCGATCCACGCCGGCGGCGTCTGGCCGATCAGCGCCTTCATCATCGCCATCGCCTCGGCCACGCCTTGATCGTACGGGCGTTGCGAGCCGGTTGCCTTGAGCGGCCCACCCTTGGCGATCTCGATTGCGGACTGAAGGCCCAGATCGACCGTCGTGACAGGAATGTTCACGCCCTGCGCGCGCATCGACGTCAGCGTGTCGAGCGCCGGTTGATCCCAGACGGCGAACAGCCCCTTCACGTCCGGATTCCCGGTGAGGAAATCGCCCGCGATCTGGCCCACTTTCGACGGGTCCGTAAACGCGACCTGTTTGACCTTGATGTCCGGACGGTTCTTCTTGATCCAGTCGTTGACGGCCTTGGTGCGTTCCGTCGTGCTGAAGTAGTCCACGCCGAAGTTCACGAGCCCGATCGTGGCGCCCTGCGGGACGCACGAGGCCAGCACTTTCGCGGCGATCTGGCCGTTGCCTTCGCTGTCGGCGGAAATCATCGCCGCGTATTGTTCAGGATGCTTCAGGCCAGTCGGCACGTTGTCCATGAACACGAGTTTGATCCCGGCCTCGGACACTTTCTTGTAGGTGGCGGCCGTGGCCGTGCCGTCGACCGGAATTGAGATGATGCCGTCCGGGTGACGCTGGATGGTGTTCTCGATATCCGCGATCTGCTTGTCGACCTGGTATTCCGCCGAAGCCGTGCCGATCACTTCCACGCCGTACTTCTTGAGTGTGTCCGTGATGCCTTGCACCTGCAATTGCGACCAGTCGAGATTCATGGTCTGCATCGAAATGCCGACCTTGAATTTACCGGCTTTGATTTTGGCGATGTCGGCGTCGCTCAGCTTCACCGCATCTACCGAGGCCGCTTTTTCGCCGTTCGGCCCTTGCCCGACAATCGTTTTCGGTCCGATCGAACCGGCCGGCAGGCTGGTCACGCATTGCGCGTAAGCGCCCGACGACGCCAGCGCCACGACGGCGGCCGCCGCCATGAGAGTGGGTAGAACACTTCCTGAGCCACGACGATGTTTCATGATTCTTCTCCGTTGGTCTTCATGTTTGTGTTACGTCTCCTGCCATTCACGAACAACGCGGGCACGTGACATCTCGCGTGATCGACGTGCTTTCCTTATTTCCCTGGTTACTTCCGGGTCACTTCCTGAATCACTTCCTGGTAAAGGCCACAGCCGCGACGATGATGGCGCCCTTGATCACCAACTGCAGCGACGAACTGACGCCGAGCAGGACCAGCCCGTTATTGAGCGTGCCGATGATGAGACTGCCGAGCAGCGTGCCGAGCACGAAGCCGCGGCCACCAAACAGGCTGCAACCGCCGAGCGTCACGGAAGCAATCACATCGAGTTCGAGCCCCTGCACGACATCGGGCCGCGCCGCATGCGAGCGCGCGGCGAGTACGAGCGCCGCAAGCCCGGCCAGCGCGCCGGTGAGAATGAAGGCGAGGGTGGTCACGCGTCGCGTGTTGATGCCGGAATAGAGCGCCGCAGTCGGATTGCCGCCCGCCGCATAGATCTGCCGGCCGAACACGCTGTAATGCAGCAGCAGGATGCCGGCGATCACGGTCAGCACCGTCCAGATGATCGGCACCGGCACACCGGCAATATCGCCCTCGCCGAAGATCGAGATGAACGAGTCGTTGGTGATGATCTCGGGCCGCGTTGTCGTCACCATCAGGGCGAGTCCGCGTGCCGCGCTCAAGGTGCCGAGCGTCACGAGGAACGAGGGAATGTTCAGCCGCGTGGTGACGACGCCATTGATCGCGCCGACGATTGCACCGGTGCCGATGCCGGCAATCGCGCCGATGATCCAACTGTCGCCGACATGCGACATGGCGAGCGCCGCGGACATGCCCGAGAGCGCCAAGGTCGACCCCACCGACAGATCGATCTGCCGCGCAATGATCACGAAGGTCATGCCGATCGCGACGATCGAGACCAATGCGGTCTGCCGGCCGATATTCAGGAAGTTGTCGATGGAGAGAAACCACGGCGAGGCGAAGCTGAACACCACCAGCAGGATCGCGAACGCGCCGTAGAGCGCATAGGGCCGGTCGCCTTGCAGGAGGAGTTGCGCGAGGCGCCGCATACGGCTCTTCTGCGGTGGCGATGCCTGCCGTTTAGCCGTCAGCGGCGAGACAGAGTCGTTCATGTTGCGTGCTCGATGGAAGAACGGGACAGTTGAATCAGGTGATGAAGCGCTTCGGCGTTGGCGAGTTCAGCGCGCTCGACGGTCTTGACGATCGAGCCGTCCGCGACGATCGAAATCCGGCCGCACAGGCGCAACAGTTCATCGAGGTCCGAGGACACGACGAGCACGGCCGTGCCCGCTCGCGCGGCGTCATGCACTACGCCGTAGATCTCCTCGCGTGCGCCGACGTCGACGCCGACAGTCGGTTCGTCGAGCAATAGAAGCGTGGGACGCGGATGGTTCCACTTCGCGAAGACCACTTTCTGCTGGTTGCCGCCGGATAAAAACTTGACCGCGGTCGAGGAGCCGGGCGCCTTGACGGCCAGCTCTTTCATCGAGCGCTTCGCCTGGTTGACGGCCGCCTGGCTGCGCAGCCATCCCCAGCGAGAAAATTGCGGCAGCCGCGGCAAGGTCAGGTTGCGTTCGATCGAATGATCGAGCACAAGCCCTTCAAGATGACGATCCTCGGGCACCAGTGCTATGCCGAGCTGGATGGCTTCGGCGGGCGTGATACGCGAGCGCGATTGACCGCCGATCTCGATGGCGCCCACGTCGATCCTGCGAATGCCAAAGATGGTTTGCAGAATTTCCGTGCGCCCGCTGCCGATCAATCCCGCAAGCCCGTGAATCTCGCCAGGACGAACCGTGAGGTCGACGTCGTGAAGCCTGTCATTGCTCACGTTCGATAACTTGAGAACGGGTACAGCGGCGGCATTGGCCGTGGCCGATGTTTGCGGTCCAACAGCGGATTCATCGCCGGTAGCGCCGACAGCCGTTCTTTCCCGTGCCTGCAACGCGGCATGGCCGGGACCGACAATCGCCGCGACCAGCTGCTTCATATCGGTCTCCGCCGTCGAAAACGTGCCGGCGTTGGCACCATCGCGGAACACGGTGACGCGCTGCGAAATCCGAAACACCTCATTTAAACGATGCGTCACGTAGATAACGCCCACGCCACGGTTCGTGACCGCACGGATCGCGTCGAACAGAATCTGCTCTTCGCCACCGGTCAGCGCCGAGGTGGGTTCGTCGAGGATCAGAACCCGCACGTCGCCCATCAGCGCCTTGCAGATCTCAGTCATTTGCCGGTACGCGAACGGCAACGCGCCAACGGCGGTGCGCGGATCGAGCGGGATGCCGTGCGAGCGAAGAAATTCGCTGACCGTTGCCATGAGCTGGCGGTTCTTCACAAAGCCGAGACGCGTGCGAGGCTCGCGCCCCAGCATCAGATTGGCGCCGACCGATAGCGATTCGACGAGGCTCAGATCCTGGTAGACCACGGCAACACCCGCCTCACGCGAGCGCGCCGGCGACTCGAACGCCACCGTCTGACCATCGATCTCGATGACGCCGTCGTCGTAGGTGTGAACGCCGCTGAGAATCTTGATCAGCGTGGATTTGCCCGCGCCATTTTCGCCGAGCA
Organism: Paraburkholderia nemoris; assembly: GCF_905221015.1. Classification (NCBI taxonomy): domain Bacteria; kingdom Pseudomonadati; phylum Pseudomonadota; class Betaproteobacteria; order Burkholderiales; family Burkholderiaceae; genus Paraburkholderia; species Paraburkholderia nemoris. Next base: position 82,976 of record NZ_CAJNBO010000024.1, read on the forward strand.
GGGCATGCACTTCGCCGGGCAACACATCAAGGCTCACACCGCGCAGCGCCTGCACGCCACCAAATCGCTTGGTGACGCCCGCAACACGGATCAATGGAACCTGAGGCGATGACGCGGCCGCGACCGCAACCGGCTCACTCATCTGGCATGTCTCCTTCGTCAATACGACGACATTCTTTTCTTGGTATGTGGTGCTATCGGCCAAAGCCGCGTTGTGATCTTCGCATCATGAATATGGTGCGTCAATAACATTGGCGGCGCTGATAGGGCTTTAGTGCCTGCTTATGTGATGATTGAATCGGAAAGCTTGTTATGATTCTATCAATCGTTGTAGCATAAGTGGGAACAAATTGTCGGCGGCTGTTGTGCGCCGCATCAAATTTTCGGATGTCTTATGCCTGAAGCCCCTGTGCTTTCTTCTTCGGTCGTCGCGCTGCGCGGCGGCCCGCTCATTCACCCGGTGCGCAACCCGGGCATGCCGTTCGACGCGTCCTGGCTGGACGGCTTGCGCGTCAACCAGTCGGCCGTCGAACGGCGCACGGCGACGCTTGCCACGCGCCGTACCGTCAAGAAAGATGCGCAGGCGGCCTGGCTGCTGAAGGCCGTCACCTGCATCGACCTCACCACGCTCAATGGCGACGACACCGAAGGCCGCGTGCGCCGCCTGTGTGCAAAGGCGCGCCGGCCGGTACGGGCCGATCTGCTCGAAGCGCTCGGTATCGCGCCGCAAGGCATCACGACGGGGGCGGTCTGCGTCTATCACCGGTTCGTCGCGGCTGCGGTGGACGCGCTGCAGGGCAGCGGCATTCCGGTCGCGGCGGTATCGACAGGATTTCCCGCTGGGCTGATTCCGCATCCGCTGAAACTGAAAGAGATCGAGGCTTCGGTCGCGGACGGGGCGCAGGAAATCGACATCGTTGTCACGCGTGAATATGTGCTGACCGGCAACTGGCAGGCGCTCTACGACGAAGTGCGCGACTTCCGCGCGGCCTGCGGCCCGGCGCACCTGAAGACGATTCTGGCGACCGGCGATATCCGCACGCTCTCCAACGTAGCGCGCGCCTCGATGGTCTGCATGATGGCCGGCGCCGACTTCATCAAGACGTCGACCGGCAAGGAAGGCGTCAACGCCACGCTGGATGTCTCGCTGGTGATGGTGCGCATGATTCGCGAATACCAGGAGCGCACCGGCGTGCCGATCGGTTTCAAACCGGCGGGCGGCGTGTCGAGCGCGAAGTCGGTGCTGTCCTATCAGATCCTCATGAAGGAAGAGCTCGGCCGCCCGTGGCTCGAACCGGAGCTGTTCCGTATCGGCGCCTCGAGCCTGCTGGCCGATATCGAACGCCAGCTCGAACATCACGTGAGCGGTCGTTACTCCGCTTTCAACCGTCACCCCGTAGCCTGAACAGAAGACCGATCCCATGAGCGTAGCCGAGTATTTTTCATCGATGGAGTACGGTCCCGCACCCGAGGACGATCAGCCCGCGCGCGCCTGGCTCGCGCAGCATGAGGCGAGCTTCGGGCATTTCATCGGCGGGGCGTGGCATGCGCCGGCCGCCGGTGAGCACTTCGTTTCGCATGCGCCTGCCACGGGCGGCCGGCTCGCTGAGATCGCCCAGGGCGATGCGGCCGACATCGACGCGGCGGTAGCGGCCGCGCGCGCCGCGCAACCGGGCTGGCTCGCGCTTGGCGGCGCCGGACGGGCGCGGCATCTGTATGCGCTCGCGCGCATGGTCCAGCGTCATAGCCGTCTCTTTGCCGTGCTCGAAGCGCTCGATAACGGCAAGCCGATTCGCGAGACACGCGATATCGACGTGCCGCTGGTCGCACGGCACTTCCTGCATCACGCGGGCTGGGCGCAGTTGCAGGAGAGCGAATTCGCCGATTACGCGCCACTTGGTGTCGTCGGACAGATCGTGCCGTGGAATTTTCCGCTGCTGATGGTCGCGTGGAAGATCGCACCGGCGATCGCAACGGGCAATTGCGTCGTGTTGAAGCCGGCCGAATACACGCCGCTCACCGCGTTGCTGTTCGCCGAACTTGCTCATCGGGCGGGTTTGCCGGCGGGCGTGCTGAACGTTGTCACGGGTGATGGCCGCACGGGTGCCGCGCTTGTCGAACATCCGCGGGTGGACAAGATTGCATTCACGGGTTCGACGGAAGTCGGGCGTCTGATTCGTGCGGCTACGGCCGGCACCGGTAAATCGCTGACGCTCGAACTCGGCGGCAAGTCGCCGTTCATCGTGTTCGACGACGCGGATCTCGACGGCGCCGTTGAAGGTGTGGTCGACGCGATCTGGTTCAACCAGGGGCAGGTCTGTTGTGCGGGCTCGCGACTGCTCGTGCAGGAGGGGATCGAAGCGCGCTTTATCGCGAAGCTGAAGCGCCGCATGGAAACGCTGCGCGTCGGCACGTCGCTCGATAAAAGTATCGATATCGGTGCGATCGTCGATCCGGTGCAGCTCGAACGTATCGAGTCGTTGGTGGAAACCGGCCGGCGCGAGGGCTGTGCGGTGTGGCAGTCGCCCGATACGACGATGCCCGCCGGCGGTTGCTTCTATCCGCCCACGCTCGTCACCGGTGTGGCCCCGGCTTCAACTCTAGCGCAGGAAGAAATCTTCGGACCGGTGCTGGTCACTATGAGCTTTCGCACGCCGGATGAGGCGATTGCGCTCGCCAACAATTCGCGCTACGGACTCGCCGCGAGCGTGTGGAGCGAAACCATCGGCCGCGCGCTTGATATCGCGCCGCGCCTCGCGTGCGGTGTCGTATGGATCAACGCGACCAATCTGTTCGATGCGGCGGTCGGCTTTGGCGGTTATCGCGAGTCGGGCTATGGTCGCGAAGGCGGCCGTGAGGGCATCTACGAATATCTGAAACCGCGTGCCTGGCTCAATCTTGCTGTCCGTCAGCCTGTGCGCGCTGAACAGACGGCAGGCGCAGGCGAGCGCGATCCGTTGTCGAACGTCACGTTGATCGACCGCACCGCGAAACTCTTTATCGGCGGCAAGCAGGTGCGTCCGGATAGCGGCTATTCGTTGCCGGTTCACGCACCGGACGGGACGTTGGTCGGTGAGGTGGGCGAGGGCAACCGCAAGGACATTCGCAACGCGGTCGAAGCGGCACGCGCGGCGCAGAAGTGGTCGCAGGCGAGTACACATAATCGTGCTCAGGTGCTGTTCTATCTCGCGGAGAACCTGGCCATTCGCGCGGACGAGTTCGCGAGGCAACTCGTGATCAGAAACGGCGCGACGGAAAGCGCAGCGCATGCGGAAGTCGAGGCGGCGGTAGCACGTCTCTTCACTTACGCGGCGTGGGCCGACAAGTTCGACGGCGCCGTGCATACGCCGCCGCTGCGCGGCGTCGCGCTGGCAATGCACGAGCCGCTCGGCGTGATCGGCATTGCCTGCCCTGACGAAGCACCGTTGCTCGGTTTCGTCTCGCTGGCGGCGCCCGCGCTGGCCATGGGCAATCGTGTGGTGGTGTTGCCGAGCGCGGCGAGTCCGCTCACGGTGACCGATTTTTATCAGGTGGCGGAAACGTCGGATGTACCGGCCGGTGTGCTGAACATCGTCACGGGCGAACGTGGCGCGCTGCTGCCGGCGCTCGCCAAGCACGATGACGTCGATGCTGTCTGGTGTTTCGGCAACGCGGCGGATTCGACGCTGGTCGAACGCGAGTCGATCGGCAATCTGAAGCGTACGTTTGTCGACCACGGCCGCCAGTTCGACTGGTTCGACCGCTCGAGCGAAGGCCGGCCGTTTCTGCGTCAGGCCGTGCAGGTGAAGAACATCTGGATACCGTACGGAGACTGAATGAAAGTCGGCGCTTTGAAAGTCGGCGCTTACGCCTGAACACCACGCACGCCAACCAGAAAATGGAGGAGACAACGTGCTGAAGCATCTGGATCTGCAATTGAACACCGCGGTGCTGCGCGCAATACATGCCCCGCACGCAGGCCTCACGATCAACGCGCCTCAAGGGGAACGCGAATGAACACGTCTTTGCAACGAAACGGGCGTGTCGTCATTCTCGGCATCTACGTCACCGACCTGACGTTCCGCGCCGGACGTATGCCACTGATCGGCGAGACGATTGCCGGTACGGCGTTCGCGATGGGGCCGGGCGGCAAGGGCTCGAATCAGGCGGTGGCGGCGGCGCGCGCCGGCGCCGAGGTGATGTTCTGCACGCGCATCGGTAACGACGCGTTCGGCGAGATTGCGCGCGCCACATGGGCCGCTGAAGGCATCACGGCACGCGCCTCGGTGGTCGAGGGCGTGTCCACGGGCGCCGCGCATATCTTCGTCGACGACAACACCGGCATGAACGCGATCATCGTCGCCTCCGGCGCGGCCGGCACGATGGAGGCAGCCGACGTCGACGCGATCGAAGCCGACATCGCCGCCGCGCGTGTATTTGTCACGCAGCTCGAACAGCCGCTTGCTGCCGCGCGTCGCGGGCTGGAAGTGGCGCGCCGCCACGGCGTCATTACCGTGTTCAATCCGGCGCCCGCGTTGCCGCTCGACGACGATATCTTTCCGTTGTGCGACTACATCACCCCGAATGAAACCGAGGCCACTGCGCTCACCGGCGTGCCGATCGCGAATGCCGACGACGCGCGCCGTGCCGCCGACGTGCTGCTTGCCAAAGGTGTCGGCGCGGTGATCGTCACGCTCGGGGAAGGCGGCGCGCTGCTGCACTCGGCAAGCCAATCGATACTCGTGCCGGCCTATCACTGCGGCCGCGTGGTGGAGACCGCCGGCGCCGGTGACGGCTTCACGGGCGGTTTCGCGGCGGCCCTCGCACGCGGCGACGACGCCGTCTCGGCGCTGCGTTTCGGCTGCGCGCTTGCGGGCATTTCCGTCACGCGTCCAGGCACGGCGCCTTCCATGCCGACGCTCGACGAAGTGAACCGCGTGTTGAGCCAGCCGGCCGAGGCCGCCTCGCCGCTGTCCTGACCGTTCGCGAAGACTGAAGGAGATCGTGCTCACCATGAAGTCCTCGTTTACCGCTGGAAAAATGTTCGGCGACCGGCAATTGAATTTTCTGCTGATCGTCAACGTAGTCGTCGTGTTGGTCGCGACGTGGCTTTCGCATGGGCAATTCGTCGACATCGACAACCTGCAGTCGATGGGCGGGCAGTTGCCCGAACTCGGCCTGCTCGCGCTCGGCATCATGTTGTCGATGGTGTCGGGTAATGGCGGGATCGATCTGTCGGGCGTCGGGCTCGCGAATCTGTCCGGGATGGTTGCGGCGCTCGTTGTGCCGCGCTTCGTTAGCGGCGACGATTCGCCGGTGCTCTACACGTCGCTCTTCTGCGTGATCGTGGTGGCGATGGGGCTGCTCGGCGGCCTCCTGAACGGCGTGGTGATTGCGCGCCTCCGGCTCACGCCGATTCTCTGCACGCTCGGCACGCAGTTGCTGTTCACGGGCTTTGCCGTGGTGCTCAGCAACGGCGCCTCCGTGCATGTCGACTATGTCGACCCCTTGTCGAATATCGGCAACGGTACCGTGTTTCAGGTGCCGATCGCGTTCTGCATCTTTATCGCGGCCGTTGTCGTGCTCGGCTGGTTGCTCAGACGCAGCCCGTTCGGCTTGCGTCTCTATCTGATGGGCACCAATCCCAAAGCGGCGTTCTATGCGGGTATTCCGCGCGCGCGAATGCTGATCACGACCTATGCGATGTGCGGCGTGCTGGCGTCGCTCGCGGGGCTGATCAGCGCGACCCATACGTCTAGTGCGAAATGGGACTACGGCAACTCCTATCTGCTGATCGCCATTCTGATCGCGGTGATGGGTGGCGTGAATCCCGCCGGTGGCCACGGCCGCATCATCTGCGTGTTCTTTGCCGCGACCGTGCTGCAGTTTCTCTCGAGTCTGTTCAATCTGCTGGGCGTATCGCAGTTTTTTGGCGATTGCGCGTGGGGATTTTTGTTGTTGCTGTCGCTCGCGTTTGCAGGCGGCGAGCGGGTGCGGGCGATCTTCGGTTTTGGCGGCGGCGGTGGTGGCGGGAGTGCTAGTTCTAGTGCAGCAAGTTCTGGCGCAGCGCCGAAACGTTAGCGCGCCGAACAGCTTTAAAAGGCGCAACCCAGGTTTCAAATCCAGGTTTCAGTACGCGGCGGACAACGAGCCCTGACTGTCCGTGATGGTGAAGTAGGGCGACATCGAACTACATCGAAGGATAAAGGAGACATCGCATGAAATTGACTCGACTGGGTGCCGCGCTCGCAGCAGGCGCTCTTACCGTAGGCGTGATCGCCGCTGCCCAGGCTGCAACCAACGAGACGATCGTCACGGTCGTCAAGGTGACCGGTATCAACTGGTTCAACCGGATGGACGACGGCGTCAAGCAATTCGCGAAGGACAACCCTGGCGTGAACGCGTATCAGACCGGCCCGGGCCGCGCGGATGCGGCACAGCAACTGAAGATCATCGAAGACCTGATCGCCAAGAAGGTCACGGCGATTGCCGTGGTGCCCTACGATCCGCCGACGCTCGAACCGGCGCTGAAGAAGGCGATGGATCGCGGCATCAAGGTGGTGACCCATGAGGCCGACAACGCGAAGAACACAATGGTCGACATCGAAGCCTTCGACAACACCGCCTACGGCGCCGGCCTGAACGAGCGTCTCGCCTCGTGCATGCACGACGACGGCAAGTGGGTGGCGCTGGTCGGTTCGCTCGGCAGCCGCTCGCAGGTGCAATGGGCCGACGGCGGCATCGGCAACGCCAAGGCCAAATATCCGAAGATGGATCTGGTCGAGCCGAAACTCGAAACCAACAACGACGGCGAGCGCGCCTATGAAGTCGCGAAGGAAGTGCTGCGCAAGCATCCGGACCTGAAGGGCTTCCAGGGCTCGTCCTCGCTCGACGTGATCGGCATCGGCCGTGCGGTGGAAGAAGCCGGCATGCAGGGCAAGATCTGCGTCTACGGTACGGGCCTGCCGACGGAAGCCGGCAAATTCCTCGAGAGCGGCGCGATCAACGGCATTGCGTTCTGGGATCCGAAGCTCGCGGGTATCGCGATGAACAAGGTCGCGCAGATGCTGATCGACGGCAAGACAGTTGAGAACGGCGCCGATCTCGGCATTCCGGGCTACACCAAAGTCACCGTTGCGAAGGGGCCGGGCAAAGGGATCATCGTGCGCGGCCAGGGTTGGGTGAACGTCGACAAATCGAACTACAAGCAGTATCCGTTCTGATCGAGCTTTTTCTGCTTTATGTGTCACGGCGTCCCCTTCGGGGGACTTCCTTCAAGGCGTGCCCGTGTGGACACGCCTTAACTTGCGACTCGCCATCATGAATCAAGACGTATCGTCTTCGCAGCCGCAGTCCGATACCTTGCAGCCGTTTCTGCAGGTGGTCGGCGTGCACAAGCGTTTCACCGGCGTACATGCCTTGCGCGGCGTGAGCCTGTCGTTCGAGCGTGGTCAGATCTATCACCTGCTCGGCGAGAACGGCTGCGGCAAGAGCACGCTGATCAAGATCATCTCCGGTGCGCAGCCGCCCGACGAAGGCGAACTCGTGATCGAAGGCGTCCGGCACGCACGGCTGTCCGCATTGGAATCGCTGGCCGCAGGAATCGAAACGGTCTATCAGGATCTCTCGCTGCTGCCCAACATGAACGTGGCGGAGAACGTCGCGCTTACCGCCGAACTGGCCACGCACGAAGGCCGGCTTGCGCGTACGTTCGACCGGCGCGCACTCGCGCGCACGGCGGCGCGTGCGCTGGAATCGGTCGGCCTGCCCGGCGACGCCGAGTTTCAGGCGACCTTGATCGAGCAATTGCCGCTCGCCACGCGCCAGCTCGTTGCCATTGCTCGAGCGATTGCCAGCGAGGCAAAGTTCGTCATCATGGACGAGCCCACCACGTCGCTCACGCAGAAAGAAGTCGACAACCTGATCGCCGTGCTCGCGAACCTGCGCGCGCAGGGCGTGACGGTGCTGTTCGTGAGCCACAAGCTCGACGAGTGTTATGCGATCGGTGGCGAAGTCATCGTGCTGCGCGATGGCCAGAAGATGGCGCAAGGACCGATCGCGCACTTCACCAAAGCGCAGATCAGCGAACTGATGACGGGACGCCATCTGACGAACGAGCGTTATCGTGAAGGCACGTTGGGCCAGGATGTCGTGCTCGACGTGCGCGGCTTCACGCGTGCGGGTCAGTTCAGTGACGTGTCGTTTACGCTGCATCGTGGCGAGATACTCGGCGTCACCGGTTTGCTCGACTCGGGGCGCAACGAACTCGCGCGCGCACTCGCGGGCGTTGCGGCGGCGCAAGCGGGGCAGGTGGTGCTCGACGGCAAGGCGATTTCGTTGCGCACGCCTTCGGATGCGAAACATCATCGCATTGGCTATGTGCCAGAAGACCGCCTGAACGAAGGGCTATTTCTCGACAAGTCGATTCGCGACAACGTGATCACCGCGATGATCTCCAGCCTGCGGGACCGCTTCGGCCAGATCGATCGCACGCGCGCGCAGGCGCTCGCGGAACAGACGGTGAAGGATTTGCAGATCGCCACGCCCGGTGTCGACAAACCCGTGCAGTCGCTCTCGGGCGGCAACCAGCAGCGCGTGCTGATCGGCCGCTGGCTCGCCATCGATCCGCGCGTGCTGATTCTGCATGGACCGACTGTCGGCGTCGACGTCGGCTCGAAAGACATCATCTATCGCATCATGCAGCGCCTGTCGCAAAGCGGCATCGGCATCATTCTGATCAGCGACGACCTGCCCGAGTTGCTGCAGAACTGCGATCGCATCCTGATGATGAAGAAGGGGCGTGTGGCCAGCGAATATCAGGCCGACACGCTGAGCGAAGCTGACCTGTATCACGCGCTGCTTTCGGAAGCCGCATAAAGGACGCCGATACCCATGAACTCGCGGATCCCTTCGCGCATGAACGAGACCATGACCACCCCGACCGTTGTCGAAGTCGCACCCGAGGTCAAGCCGCCCACTTTGCGGGCCAGGCTTTCGCGCAACCCCGAATGGTTCACGGTCGCGTTGATCGCGGCGACGTGCCTGATTGTCGGCGCGATCAATCCGCGCTTCTTTCAACTGGCGACGCTGTTCGATCTGCTGCATTCGGCCACCACGATGTCCCTTTTCGCGCTGGGCACGCTTGTCGTGCTGGCGTCCGGCGGCATCGACGTCTCGTTCACGGCAATCGCCGCGCTGACGATGTACGGCATCACCAAAGCGGTGTTTGCCTGGTGGCCGGACGCGCCGTTCGCGTTGATCCTGATCACCGGCGCGTTGGGCGGCGTGCTGCTCGGTCTCATCAATGGGCTGCTGGTGCATCGTTTGAAGGCGCCTTCGCTGATCGTCACGATCGGCACGCAGTATCTGTATCGCGGCCTGCTGTTGACGTTTATCGGCACGACGTTCTTTATGAACATTCCGCACAGCATGGATCACTTCGGCCGGATTCCGCTGTTTTTCTATCACACCAACGAAGGCCTGCGCGCGGTGTTGCCTGTTTCGGTGCTGGCGCTGGTGGCGGCCGCCGGTGTCACGTGGTGGCTGTTGAACCGGACCATGATGGGACGCGGTGTCTATGCAATGGGCGGCAGCCTCGCGATTGCCGAGCGGCTCGGCTATAACCTGCGCGCGATCCATCTGTTCGTGTTCGGCTATACCGGCATGCTCGCCGGCATAGCGGGCATTCTGCATGTATCGAACAACCGGCTCGCGAATCCGTTCGATCTGGTGGGCTCGGAACTCGATGTGATCGCCGCGGTGATTCTGGGCGGCGCGCGTATTACGGGGGGGACGGGTACGGTGGCCGGCACCTTGCTCGGTGTGGTGCTGGTCACGCTGATCAATAGCGTGCTGATTCTGGTGGGTGTGCCGAGCACCTGGCAGAAGGTGATCATTGGCGCGTTCATTCTGATCGCCGGGACGCTGTTCGCATTGCAGCGCAAAAACGGATAACCGAAGGCCGGTCACGCCGGCTGACAGACAAGCGCAAGCGCGCGACAGTGCGCGGCTGGCGCATTCATTTACGCTTGCGGTGCTCCTGGCCTTTCTCGGTGATGATGGAATCGAAGTCGTCGATTTGCGAGAAGCGCACCGCCTTGACGACGCCGAACTTGCTCTGGTCCACGACCAGATGCCGTTCGACGGCGCTTGCCATGGCCGCCTGCTTGAGCGCCACTTCGTGAAAGTTCCAGCACGTCACGCCGCGCGCGTTATCCACACCGCCCGCAGAAATGAACGCCTTGTTGATGCCCATGCGGCGCAGCATCTCCAGACTCTCTTCGCCCGCAAACGAATCTGACGAGGGCACATAGACGCCGCCCAGCAGAATCATCCGCACATTCGGCTTGCGCCGCAAAATCTCCGCCACATTCAGCGAATAACAGACCACGGTGACGTGACGTTCGAGCGGAATCAGGCGCGCAAGCGTGGTGAGCGTGGTGCCGCAATCGATGAAGATCGTTTCATGGTCGACGACAAGTTTCGCCGCCAGCGCGGAGGCTTCCGCCTTGGCCTGCGCGAAATGATCCTTCTCTTCTTCGAGCGAATAGCCGGCGTTGTTCGGTACGTCGGTCGCGCTGACGATGTAGCCGCCGAGATACGTGAATCGTTCCGGACTGCCTGCGATATCGCGCCGGACAGTCATCTCCGATACGTCCAGCAGGCTGGCGGCGTCGCGCAGGCGCATCACGTTCTGCTTGGCCAGCGCATCGGCGAGGGCGCGGAGGCGGTCGGGTTTCAGCATGGAGGTCCTGTCGCGCAGTGTGGGGCGCAGTGTAGAGGCGCGTTATGTTTTGTTCGCGTTGATGAGAGAATTATAACAAGAGGTCGTCTGCGCGGCGAGCCTGTTTGAGCGTCGGTTTGAGCTTCTAATACGGTGCGTGTTGCGAAAAACGGGGTCTGCCGCCGTGCCGAACTATGTGACACTCCGATGCATCGTCACGCCGCACCTGAACGAACGCGGCCGAAATCCAACTATTCCTCCCGATCTCATGAATCTTCGCCAACTCGAACACGTGGTCGCGCTCGCGGAAGAGGGCAGCTTTGCGCGAGCCGCCGTGCGCGTTCATCTGAGTCAGCCGGCGCTGAGCCGAAGTATTCAGGCCATCGAAGAGCATCTCGACATGGTGCTGTTTGACCGCAGCACCCGCGAAGTACGCATCACGCCCGCCGGTCAGACGGTCGTGCAGCGCGCGCGGAAGGTCCTGTTCGAAGCGCGCTGCCTGTTGCGCGACGTGGATCTATTGAAAAGCCACGATCTCGGTTCGGTGAACTTCGGCTCCGGGCCTTATCCGGCCGCGATGCTGTTGCCTGCGGCGCTGGACGAACTCGCGCAAAGCCATCCGAATCTGCGCATCAACGCCACCGTCGACAACTGGAAGAATCTGCTGGAGTTACTCCACGCGGAGCAACTGGATTTTCTGATCGTCGACATTCGCGGCGTGCCGTCGAGCAGCAAGCTCGAGACCGTTGCATTGCCTAGGCACCGGGCGGCCTGGTTCGTTCGCGAGGGTCACCCACTGACCGGGCACGATCCGATCGAGGTACAGCAACTGTCAGGTTATCCCATCATATCGGTCCCGCTGCCGGAGGCGATGCGCGAGTCGCTGCGCAAGTGGCTGCGTTTTCCGCCCAAACAGGAAATGGAGTTTCATCTGACCTGCAACGACGTCAACGTGCTGCGCGAGTACGCCCGCAAAACGGACGCGCTGCTGCTGCTCACCGAGCAGACGGGTTGGGAACGGGGGCGCTCGGCCGGTCTGGTGGCGCTGTCGGTGCCATCCCGGTCGCATCTGTGGCTGCAGTTCGCAATCGTCCATCTGGCTGGACGTACGCTGTCGCCGGCCGCCGAGCAGGCGATCATGGCCATCAAGCGTGCGGCAGCGGTGAAACCTGCGTGAACGCGGCACCCGGTCGGATAAATGTTGAAAACACATTAATTCGATGAAAACTATGCAATTGCCTTATTGATCAAGGCATCGTTCAATGTCTTCGACGCGGCAACGAGGTCGCCTTCAGCTTGAGGGCGACGTCCCGGATAGCCGTGACTGGAGACATGATGCAACTCTCGACGCGCGACATCCGTCACCGGTGGGTCGTGGTGACTGGCCTGTTTTTTTTCCTGGCGATCAACTTTGCCGATAAGGCGCTGATGGGGCTTGCAGCCGAGCCGATCATGCGCGAACTCGGCCTGACGCATACCCAGTTCGGGCGTATCGCCGCCAGCTTTTTCCTGCTGTTTTCGCTTTCGTCCCTGCTGGTCGGGCTGTTGTCGGATCGCGTGAAAACCCGCTGGCTGCTGCTGGCCATGGCCGTCGTCTGGTCCGTGTCGCAAGCGCCGCTGCTCCTTGCCGCGGTGCCCACCACGCTTGTGATGTCGCGAATCCTGCTCGGCGCGAGTGAAGGCCCGGCTTATCCCGTCGCGATTCACTCGCTCTACAAATGGTTTCCGGACGCGGAGCGGACCTTGCCGACCGCGCTGCTGACCATCGGTGCGGCGTTCGGGGCCGGGTTCATCGCGCCCGTCATTACCGCAATCATTGTGAATTTTGGCTGGCGTGCGGCCTTCCTGGCCCTCGCGGTGGTGGGTCTCGTCTGGAGCGCCGTCTGGCTTGCTATCGGTCGTGAAGGACCGCTCGAATCGGCCGGCGATCGTGCGCCCGGCGCCCTGGTCGCGGAAGCGGCGTCGCTGGAGGAAAAGATCCCGCTACGCGCACTGCTGCTATCGCGCACGTGCCTTGGCTGCAATCTGTCCGGCTTTGCGGCGTACGTCGTGCTCGCGCTCTCGACGATCTGGCTGCCCAGTTATCTGGTCAGGGTAGCGGGCTATTCACTGATGCAAGTGGGATGGATTGTTGTATTGCCCGCGTTCGGCCAGATGGTGATGGCGCCGCTACTCGGCTGGTGGTCGCAACGCTTGATGAGGCGCGGCATTGCCAGCCGTCATGCACGGGGCACGCTGGGTGCGGCGGCCGTCGTGGTGTCGGGTGGCGCACTTCTTCTGATGCCGGCATTGCCGCCTGGTGCGGCGCTGATCGCCGCCGTGACGGTCGGTTTCTCGCTCGCTTCGTTTGCCTTCACGACGGGTGTCGCATTGGCGGGCGAGGTGGTGCCCGCCCGTCAGCGCGGGGGCGTGCTCGGCATCAATATCTGCCTGACCACCCTGGCGGGACTCATTACGCCGGCTGTCATGGGCCAGATCATCGACATGGCCGGCGACGCGCTCACGGGCTATCGCCTGGGCATCGCACTGGCCGGCGGCTTCGCCGTGGTCGCGGGCATCGCGTCGGCTTGTCTGGTCGACCCGGCCGGAGACAGGCGGCGCTTTGCGAGTCTGGCATCGACCCGCGTGCAGATCGGCGCGATCCCGACCACTTTTGTACGGAACACTCATGAATAGCAATGTGATAGAGGCACGCGAGGCAATTTCGACGCAGGACGACGACCCCAGGGTGGCATTCGTCAGGATGGCCGCAGCGCCCGTTGCCATATACGGATATCCGCTTGTCGAGGTGATACGCACGTGTGCAATGCACACATCGCCCGGCTCGACGAGTTCGCTGCGTGCGCCGTTCAATTCGATCCACGCCAGCATGCGCCGCTGGACACATCAGGATCGCGACATCGTTACGCCGGCGAACGACTTTCTGTATCTGAACGCGTGGATCGATCTCAGCGACGGTCCGGTCGTGCTCGACATTCCCGCGGTGGACGAGGACCGATACTACGTCATCGAGTTGCTCGATGCGTTCACCAACAATTTCGTCAATTTGAGTCCGCTTAACGCGGGCTCTTCCGGCAAACGCTACGTGCTGCATCGCGAGGGCGAGGCGGCACCCGCGAGCCTGAACGCGGAGCCGATTGCTTGCCCGACGCCCCTCGTGTGGATGCTGGGGCGCGTGCTTGTCAAGGGCGACAATGACCTGCCTGAAGCGCAGCAGGCAGCGTCAGGATTTGCTCTCAGCGGGCGTGACGCAAGGGGATTCGCCTGCGTGCGAGACTGGCGCGTGAGCGCAGAACCCGCGCTCGATTTCTTCCAGAACCTGTTCAATGCGCTTCGGGATGTGTCACCACGCCCTGACGAAACCGCCTTGTTTGGCCTCCTTGCGCGCGCCGACCTGTGCCCCGGCAAGTCGATCGATGTTGAGACGCTTTCACCCTTCGTGCGACGTGGTTTGCAACTCGCCTATGAAGACGCTCACCGGCTGATCACCGTTCATACCGAAAGCCGTGGGCGGCGCAGTTGGGGTTACAACCTGAAGCTCGGCCGCTATGGCAGCGACTATCTGCTGCGCGCCTGCACGGCCATGAAGGGACTTGGCGCGCTCAGCGCGACTGAAGCCGTCTACGCCGTAGCCGATTTTGATGGCGCGGGCGAGCACCTGAACGGGCGCCATCGCTACGAGTTGTATTTCCCGCCGGGCGGCCTGCCGCCGGTGCACGCGTTATGGTCGATCTCGCTTTACGGCGCGGATCGCTTCTTCGTCGAGAATCCGCTCGCGCGTCACGCGATTGGCGACCGAACCGAGGGCCTGCGCTACGAAGCGGACGGCGGCCTGCGCATTCTCATTCAGCACGACGCGCCACCGGTTGAAGCGAACTGGCTTCCCGCTCCCTCGGCGCAGTTCTATCTGATCCTGCGACTCTATCAACCTGCGGCGGCGTTCCTTGAAAACCGCTACGAGATTCCGGCTGTCCGCAATCTGAACGGCTAACTGAAACTAACCTATGTCTACGCTCGATACCCACGCTCAAGCCACGGCCGCAGAAAATCCGGACCTCGCCGCCGCCGCGCGTGCAGCCGTGCTCTTCACGCTGCCGCTTTACGAAATGTCGCGCATGCGATCCGCAACCTCGGCGCGGCGCGATAGCGCGGGTCACTTTGCCGGCGGCTCGCCGGAATCGACCTGCCGATGGGCCAATCAATGGGTTCACACGCGAGAACCGCTGGGTCCCCGGAATCGGGAAGTGGTCACGCCGAATAACGACACCCTTTACTCGAGCACCTGGCTCGATCTTGCTCATGGCCCGTTGCTGCTGGATGTGCCATCCATGCCGGGGCGTTATTTCGTGCTGGGTCTGCTGGATTTCTATACCAACCCGTTTGGCTACGTTGGCACCCGCACCACCGGAAACGACGGTGGGGTATTTCTGCTGCACGGTCCCGATTGGGACGGCACGGTGCCGGACGGCGTAGAGGCGATTGCCTGCCCGACGGACAGCACGTGGCTGATCGGACGCATTCTGGTGGATGGCGCGGACGATGTCGCGCAAGTGGTTGCACTGCAGGATCGGCTGACATTGCGGCCACTGCCGGGTTCCGGCGCGAGGGTGCCCAGCCTGATCGATGCGGGTATGCAACCGCGTGACAGGCCAGGGGACCCTACGTTTTTCGTGCGCGTGGTGAATCGTGCGCTGGCGGAATGCCCTCCGCCTGCTGAAGCCGAGGACGATCTCGCGTGCTTCGCCATCTGCGGCATCGGCCCGGGTCTCGATGCTAACGCGTTGAGTCGTCAACAACACGATGCGATCGAAAAGGCGCTGGCAGAAGCGTTGGATGAATTGAGCGGGGCGTTGCCGTCCGCGCTGGGAGGCGGGTGGGCGCTGCCTGTCGCTGTGAGGGATTCGTTCGGTACCCGGTATCGCGAACGGGCGCAGGTTGCGCTCAACTATATCGGCGCGCTTGGGATCGAAGAAGCGATGTATATCATCGCCGATCGCGACGCCGCGAACGCGCCGCTCGACGGACGCATGCAATACCTGCTTCACTTCCTGCCGGAGGCACTGCCTCAAACGGACGCGTTCTGGTCAATCACGATGTACGACAAGACGACGCGAATGCTCGTCGACAATCCGCTTCAGCGCTATTCGATTGGTGACCGCACGCGGGGACTGCACTATGACAGCGACGGAGGTTTGCGCATCGCTATTTCCGCGGATGAGCCTGTGGACCCCGCGCTGCGCAGCAACTGGCTACCCGCGCCGCCTTCAGGGTTCTATCTGGCATTGCGTCTCTACGTGCCGCGAGCCCCGCATCTTTCGCTTACCTTCGCCTATCCGCCTATCCGCCTATCCGCCTGTTGAGCGACAGTAAAGGAAGTCAGAACCGGTAGCTCACACCAATCTGCACCACCGGATACAGCTTGTAGCGCTCGACCTTGTTGCTGATGTTCTGTTCTTCCTGGTCGATGTTTGCCTGCGTGGTGAGTTGCGAGTAGATCGCCGGCACGTTGTACGTCGTGCGCGGGCGGCCGTAGGCCACGCCGAGATCGAAGGTCAGGCCGAAACCCTTCGAAACCGGCTTGTGACCGTAACCGATGCCGAGATAGGGCATCACGCGCGGCAGTGTGATGGTGGTTGACGGCGCGGGGCCCACGGCCGGCACGAATTCGTCGCCGATCTTGTAGTTGCCTTGCGCGTTCGGCACCGCCTGGCCCGTCAGTTCGTCGTCGTTGATCAGGGCGCCGGCCGTCAGGCGAAAACCGCTCGATGCAAACGGAAACAGATCGAGATACAAGCCGCCTTGCAGCAGCTTGAGATGGCCGTCGTAATCATTGCCGCTGACGTTGAACGAATGCGAGAAGCCGAGTCCTTCGAATTCCGCATGCACGCCGGCCCACGAGTTCAACGGCAGCGCCGCGCCAATACCTGCGCCGAGCGTGCCGCCGTGCACATAAACTTCCTGTGCCTGTACCGATCCTGCGACCACCATCGCCACTGCCGCGACCAGAGCCGCATTTTTCACCTGATTCACCGCGCCGTCTCCAGTAAAGAGTCATTCCCGTGCTGGCGACTTTAAGGTTTAACCTGGTGGTTCAAATCGACGAAAAGCGGGCAGTTATGGCGACTCCTCGCGCTCAAGTTTTTGCGCGTGGAGAAACCGGAAGATATGACGCGTAAGGCTTGCCAAACAGGTGATTAAACTCGGCCTATTGATCAGACGAGTCCTGCTTTTAAGGGCTATTCGGTGGGGTGGGGAATTGTTCAGATGAATCGACGGTCGGCCTGACGGTGACGTCGCGACGTCGTGACGTCGTGATTTTCGAATGGGCAGGCGGGGAGTTGCTCCACCGCCTGCCGCAAGCTACAGGGGAGTAGCGATTACTGCTTGATGCCTTCAGCTTGAATATGCAGCGTGGTCTGCATCTTGAAGCCATAGGTCTTGCCGAAGTCGACGCCGAAATCGTCGCGATTGAACGTCGCGGTGGATTCGGTGCCGCACACTTCACGCTTGAGCATCGGGTTCATGATGCACTTGAACGATTCGATCTTCAGGTTGACCGGCTTGGTCACGCCGTGCAGGGTCAGCGTGCCGATCACTTCCACGGGCTTGTCGCCGTCGAAGCGGATCTGCGTGCCCTTGTAGGTCGCCGTCGGGTACTTGGCTGCGTCGAAGAACTTGTCCGTGACGAGTTCAGCGTCGAGCTTGTCGTTACCGATATCCACCGAGCTCATGTCGATCGTCACGTCGACCGTGCCGGTCTTCGCCGCGCGATCCAGCACCACGGTGCCGCTGCTCTTCTTGAACTTGCCGCGCCAGATCGAGAGGCCGCCGAAGTGGTCGGTCTCGAAGCTCGGGTAGGTGTGCTGCGGGTCGAGTTGATACGTATCGGCGGCCATTGCGTTAAACGACATGGCTGCGGCCAGCGCGCCTGCGGCGAGCAAAAGTTGTTTCTTCAAGTGATTCTCCAGGTTTCAGAAAGTGCTGTGACGCTTAGGTGTGTTCCGTTACTTCTTCGAAGCAACGATATGAAATTTGATGACGACTTCGTCGGCGACCACCGACGTGTCTTTCCATTCGCCCGTCCCGACATCGAACTGCGAACGCTTGATCGGCAGTGAGCCGTCGAAGGTCTGCGTATTGCCCTGGCTCGCGATGGTGACCGGCACCACGACAGTCTGCGATTTGCCCTTGATGGTGAGCTTGCCGGTGATCTTGTACTGATTGCCGCCGGCCGGCGCGATCGCGCTGGAGACGAACGTCGCGGCCGGATAGGTCGCGCTATCGAACCATTCCTTGCCCTGGGCCTGCTTGTTGTAGTCGTCCGCGCCGAGGTCGTAGCTGCCGGTGTCGATCGACACATTGGCGCTGCCGGCGGTCGGTTTGGCCGGATCGAAATTCAGCTGCGCCGAGAATTTTTTGAATTTGCCGTCCACCGGCACGTTCATCTGCTTCGTCGTGGCGACGACGGTACTTTTGCTGACGTCGACATCGGCGTGCGCGAGGCCTGCGCCGAAGAGTGAGAGGGCGGCAACGCCGGCCAGAATAGAGTGATAAAAGTTTGATTTCATAGTGGTACGCATCCTATCGAACCCACGCGCGCTGATTGCGCACCGTTGGGAATTAGATTGCCAACTGGCTGTAGCCAATCGTCTGTTACGCGTGAGTCGCGTGAGTCACTTGAGGAACGGGATCATCCGCGCGAGTAATCCGTCGCGGTCGACAAATTGATGCTTGAGCGCCGCGAGTACGTGCATCGCAACCAGCGCCAGCAGCGTGTAATTGAGCAGCACATGGACCGTGCGCAGGATTGCCTTGAGCGCCTGATCCGGGCCGATGAAGGTGGGCAGCGGCACGATGCCGAGGTACACCACCTGGATGCCCGCCGCCGAGCTATAGAAGTAGCCGGACAGCGGAATGGCCAGCATCAGAACGTAGAGCAGGCCGTGCACGAGATGGGCCGCAGCCTTCTGCCATGCGGGCGTAGCGCTATCCAGCGCCGGCGCGCGGTGAGTGGCGCGCCACAGCACGCGCGCCACGGCCAGCACGAAGACCGTTACGCCAATCCACTTGTGCCATGAGAAGTACTTCAGCTTGGTGGGCGTGAAGCCAGGGATATCGGTCATGATCCAGCCGATATAGAACCCGCAGACAATCAGCAATGCGATTAGCCAGTGCAGGGCAACGGCGGTGCCGCTGTAGTGCTTGACGTCTGAAGGACGGAGATTCATCGGTTCATGCTCACAATTCGTAGTGCGTGTCGCGTGCGGTATGCCGCGTGTAAATGCGGATAGTAGGGATGCCAATGAAAGTTGAATAGACCAGGAGAAGAGAACAGATTGTTCTAGCGGTGACGCTAATGGGGGTGGAATAAAGCCAGGCGGCGGTCTGATTTGACTAAAAGGTCACGGCATTGTGTTAATTTGCCGGCTCAACCGCTATAAAAGGTTCGACCCATGAAGAGCACTGAAAAGAACAGCGCCGCACTTGGCGCGGATTTCCTGCGGCACGACACGGCGGCGGCCGGGGGCGGTGTCGAAGGCGGCGTGGAAGGTTACCTGGAGCATGACGCCGCCGTCTACCGGACCTTGCTTGAATCGACGAGAGCGATCCCCTGGAAGATCGATTGGGCGACGATGGAGTTCGCCTATATTGGCCCGCAGATCGAAGCCTTGCTTGGCTGGGCGCCGTCGAGTTGGAAAACCGTGCAGGACTGGGCTGCCCGCATGCATCCGGAGGACCGCGACAAGGTCGTGGAGTTCTGCGTCGCGCAGTCGAAGGCGGGCACCGATCACGAAGCGGACTATCGGGCGTTGACGAGCGGTGGCGAATACGTCTGGCTGCGCGACGTCGTGCATGTGGTGCGTGACGGACGCGGCGAGGTGGAGTCGCTGGTCGGCTTTATGTTCGACATTAGCGAGCGCAAAAAGACTGAAGAGAAGGTGGCGGCGTTGCAGCGGGAACTCGAAGCGCTGTCGTTCAAGGACGGTTTGACAGGCGTGGGCAACCGCCGCGAGTTCGACGCTGTTCTGCAGCGGGAATGGAGCGCGGCACAGCGCCATGGCGCGCCGCTGTCGCTAGTCATGGCCGATATCGATTTCTTCAAGTCGTACAACGATTACTACGGACACGTGCAAGGGGATGCGTGCCTGAAGCAGATCGCCACGGTGTTGAGCGAGGCGGTGCGGCCGGGGGATTTCGTCGGCCGGTTCGGTGGGGAAGAGTTCGTGCTGATCTTGCCGAATACCGGGGCCGAGGCCGCGCGGCAGGTGGTCGAACGTTGCCGTGACCGGACCTCCGCCGCGGAGATCGCGCATGAGAGGTCGCCATTCCGGCAGACCGTCACCGCCAGTTTCGGTGCGGGAACGGTGATTCCTTCGGCATCGGATGATGCCGTTGCCTTTGTGAACCTCGTGGATACGCAGTTGTACCACGCCAAAGATAACGGACGGGATTGCATTGCCGCGGTGAACCGGGTGGGATAGCGAGGCAAGGAAGGCGGTAGTGCGTGGCACGCAGTTTGCACCCCGGCCGCCTGCAGCGTTCCGCTTATCGGTTATGCTGCGCTCCCATTCCGCGCTCGCGCACAATCAGAATCCAGGATCTACTTGGTGAATTCAGTCTTCCTGTCTTGGGGTATCGCCATAGCCGCCACGGCCGGCGTCATCACCCGCCCGTTCAAATGGCCCGAGGCCGTGTGGGCCGTCGCCGGCGCGCTATTACTCGTATCGCTGGGCCTGCTTCCCGTCGATCTGGCCGTCGAGGCCGTCGGCAAAGGCACGGACGTCTACCTCTTCCTGTTCGGCATGATGCTGCTTTCGGAAGTCGGGCGCCGCGAAGGTCTGTTCGACTGGGTCGCCGTGTTCGCGGTCAACCATGCCAAAGGCTCGCCGAGAAAGCTGTTTCTGCTGGTCTATCTGGTCGGCGTGGTCATCACCGCTTTCCTTTCCAATGACGCTACGGCGGTTGTGCTCACGCCTGCGGTTTTTGCCGCCGCCAAAAAAGCGAAGACGCCGCCGCTGCCCTTGCTCTTCATCTGCGCGTTCATTGCAAATGCCGCGAGCTTCGTGTTGCCGATCTCGAATCCGGCCAACATCGTGCTGTACGGCAATCACACGCCCGCGCTCGGCGCCTGGCTGATGCGCTTCACGCTGCCTTCGCTGCTGTCAATCGTCGCGACCTATGTGCTGTTGCGCTGGACCCAGCGCGACGCGCTCGCCGGCACCTGCGAAGCCGATCTCGAGCCGCTCGAATTGTCGTCGAGCGGGCGCGTTGCGCTTGCCGGTATCGCGGTGACGGCTGTTGTGTTGTTGACGGTGTCCGCCTTCGATGTGCCGCTCGGCCTGCCCACCGCGATACTCGGCGCGCTGACCGCCGCGGTCGTGCTGATCCAGGAGCGCAAATCGCCGCTGCCGATGATCAGGGAGATATCGTGGAGCGTGCTGCCGCTGGTCGCCGCGTTGTTCGTGCTGGTCGAAATGCTCGATCACACTGGCGTCATCAGGACATTCGTCCATCTGCTGCAAGATGCGACGCAACACAATGAAGCCACGACGGCCGGCTGGGCGGGCAGCGTCATTGCGATCGGCAGCAATCTGATGAACAACCTGCCGGCGGGTCTGATCGCCAGTTCGACCGTGATGCAGGCGCATAGTCCCGAGCGTGTGATCGACGCGTTGCTGATCGGCGTCGATCTGGGTCCGAACCTGTCGATTACCGGTTCGCTCGCGACGATCCTCTGGCTCAACGCAATTCGCCGCGAAGGCGAAGACGTGAGCTTCATGAAGTTTTTCAAAGTGGGCGTGGTGGTGATGCTGCCCGCTCTTGCGCTGGCGCTCGCCGCGCGGATCCTGATCGGTTAGGGGTAGGTTAAGGGCAACGCGTCACCGTCGAGTGCCCGTCGCTCGCATGGGCGGCTCGGGCGCCAGCGTTTGCGCGGACTGCTCGAGCGAGCGCAGGGCGGCTTCGAGCCGTGCGAGGCGGGCGCGCTGAGTGGGCATCAGCAATGTCTTGGGAAACCTGCTCAGCCGATTGGCCCAATACGACAGGGGAATGCGATCGTTGGTGGAAATCTTCCCAAAGACGAATTCCAGATGGGCGATTTCTTTGTCTATGTCGTGATAGCTCATCTAACTAACGTTCCAGAAGAAGAGGTGGACGGGCAATAAAGCGCGTGCGAGCCGGACGCCGCGAGCTGGACGGATAGGTCCAACGGATGGGCGCGCCTGACGGTGGTAGAGAATGCAGCAAGCGCCGTACCGCACCTCCACAATGCCGAGCTAACATCGAGCTTTCAAACGCCGGACATTTGTCTGATGGTTCGGCGCCGCCCAATCAGGGAGGCCTCTTGATAAAACTGGTGTTGCTCCTGTTTTAATCCACACATTTCGTCGCGCGACCGCCAAAAAAGCGAGTTCATCCCGCCTTTCCGCCTGTAAGAATCGTTTCGTGGGACACAAGCTACCGATTGCCGGGAATCCAGCGCGCGGCCAAACCGGTTCAATGGGCGACTCAGCGCGCCGCGCAAGCGGACCAACCCGTTCTCACGCGGCGCGCCGGCCATTCTTCAGCACAACGGGAATTCACCAGGCGTTCTTGCGTACAGCATGTCCTATGCTGGTTCAACGGCTATTTTTGTAATCAAAATGTCGGATCCGTTTGTGCTGACAGCGCTGGGATGGCCCGTCGCGACTCGGATTCGGCACATTTAACGCGGCACCACCATCACGGGTTGCGCGTAGCTCACGGCAGGGGCGGGCACGATCGCATAGTTGGTCGGTGCGGGCACCACGACCGTCGTGTAAAGGGGGGCGGGTTTCGGAGGCAACGGTACGGGCGTGCCGACCGCTACGGCAACGGGAATTGGAGCCGGCGGAGGCGCCACCACATAGACCGGCTTGACCGGCGCGTAGTAATAGACAGGGCGCGGCGGCGGCGCGTAGACCACGGCAGCCGGCATATAGACGACCACCCGGGCGAACGCCGTCGACGAACAGGCGAGACCGATGGCGGTGAAGGTAGAGGCGCAGACGAGACGAATACTCACTTGATACTCCTGAGACGTTGAGCGGTGCGGAGCGTCTTCTGGTGAAGAAGCCGTGCGACTGGTTCGGATTGCTTGAGAACCCTTCCGAACCGTTGAGGCGCCGCGCTTGATGCACTTGATGCACTTGCGGCACTGGTAGCGCCGGCAGACGAAAGATACGCAAACCGCCCTGAAAACGGCAGCGCGAACTTATTTCATTCAATGTCGCGTGAAAGTAGGTCTGAGATAAGCGTGCAGGTGTATGAAGCGCATGCTGTGTTGCGACGACAGCGAGAACGTGTGCTGCTCAGGCGCCACGAAAAGCCATGACATAAGTCGACATGATTCTCAAATTGCCTTCCGGCGGCACATCCTCAAGAATTCGGCCTGTCATCGAACGGATCGCGGCGGTTTGCAGGCGACGCACGATGGCTCAATCGAAGGAGTCAGTCATGAAGAAGTTTCTCGCCGTTGTGCTGCTGTGCTGCGCATCCACCGTCACGTTCGCCCAAACGGCCGCACCGCAGGGCGCCAACCCGCAGCGCATGGAGCGCATGGCGCAGCAGTTGCAAACGCGCTTTGCGAATGCCAACACCACGCACGATGGCAAGCTCACCCGGGAACAGGCCGCCGCCGGCATGCCGATGGTCGCCAAGCATTTCGATGAAATCGACACGCAGAAGGCGGGCTACATCACGCTGCCGCAGATCGCGGCATTCATGCAGGAACGCGGGGCAGCGCACTGAGCCGCGCGGGCATCGGCGGGATCGTAGGATATTTGACGCCTCAATGCGTGATGAAACCAGCCACGTCCTGCCGCCTGTCTATCGCCTGTGCGCTGATCGTATCGATGAGCGTGGCGCTGACGGGTTGCGTGACGGTCGGCCCCGACTTCAAACAGCCGGACGTGACGCTCGAAAACCAGTGGCTCGAAAGCCTGGCAGGCGAGGCGCAGACCGCGCCCGGTGCTCAGGCAGCCTGGTGGACGGCATTCAACGATCCGGTGCTGAGCGCGCTGGAACAGCGTGCGTATGAACGCAATCTGTCGCTGCAAGTGGCGGGCTTGCATATCTTCAAGGCGCGCGCGCAACTCGCGACCAGCGCGGAGAATCTGCTGCCGCAATCGGGCAGCGTGTCGGTTGGCGCGGACCATATCAACACCAGCGGCGTCGGGCCGATTCCGCCAACGCATCTGTGGGCCGAACATCTGCGTGTGAACGTGGGCTGGGAAATCGATTTCTGGGGCAAGTACCGCCGCCAGATCGAATCGGATCGCGCGCAACTGCGCGTTTCCGAAGCCGCGTATGACAACGCGCTCGTGTCGCTGTTCGCCGACGTCGCCAATGCGTACATTGATCTGCGCGCGCTCGAACAACGTATCACGGTGGCGCAGCAAAACCTGAAAGCGGTGCAGCAGAGTCTCACGCTGACGCAGGCGCGCTACAAACGCGGTGCGTCGAGTCAGCTCGACGTCGAACAGGCCGCCACGCTCGTGGCTGAAACCGAGGCGCAGATTCCGCCGCTCATCAAGGCGCGCGCGCAAGACCGCGACACGCTCGCGGTGCTGCTCGCCGATCCCCCCGACGCAGTCGATGCGCAACTCAAAGGCAGCAGCGCAATTCCGGTGCCGCCGACACAGATCGATGTCGGTATTCCAGCCGATCTGCTGCGCCGCCGTCCCGATGTACGCCAGGCCGCGCTCAACGCGGCGGCGCAATCGGCGCTGATCGGCGCGGCCAAGGCGAAGCTGTATCCGTCGCTATCGTTGACGGGACTGTTCGGGCTTTCGTCGGGCGAACAGCATGGCATCGGACTATCGCAGTGGGGCAGCAAGACGATCGGTCTCTTCTCCGCGGGCATCACGCTACCGATCCTCGATCGCGGCCAGTTGAAGAACGCCGTGCGGATTCAGGATGCGGCTTTCCAGGAGGCCGTGCTCGACTATCAGAACACGGTGCTGCAAGCACAGAAAGAAGTGGAAGACGCGATTGCCGCACTGCGGACCTCGCTCGACGCGCTGGCGGCGTCGTCGCGTGCGTCCGATGCGTCGCAGCGCGCGTTGAAGCTCGCCAATATCCAGTATCGCGCGGGATCGGTCACGTACGACACGGTGCTCGACGCATCGCGTTCGATGCTGCGCGACGGCGATTCGCTCGCGCAGAACCAGGGGATCGCCGCGCTTGCGGCGGTGTCCTTGTATCGCGCCTTGGGTGGCGGCTGGGAAGTGGCCCAGGGGCAGCAGGTGGTAAGCGAACAGATCGCCGAACAGATGGCGCAGCGCACGGACTGGGGGCGCTTACTGAACCCGCCGGCGAATTCCGCGCTGACGCGCGCCAGTGGAGGCCAGCTCGAGAATGGGAAATAAGAACATGAAAAACAGGAGCGGGGCGCAGCGTAGCGTGGCAAACACGCACCTGCGAGCGAGATTTTGCATCGTGCTGGCAGCGGCAATGGCGCTGGCCGCGTGCCGCGACGGCAGTGCGCCTGCTGCACAATCGGCGCAATCGGCGCAAGCCGCGTCTCTCCCGCAAGTCAGCGTGATGCGGCCGGTGCAGCGCGAGGTGCGCGAACAACTCGATCTGAGCGGCACCGTCGCGCCCTCGGCGACCGTCACGCTAATCGCGCGCGTGCAGGGCGTGCTGAAGGAAATCGGCTTTGCCGATGGTGCTTACGTCAAGCAAGGGCAGGTGCTGTTTCGCATCGAGCCTGATACGTATCGCGCGCAACTGACCTACGACCAGGCCGCGCTCGACAACGCCGACCAGGAACTGGTCCGCCAAAAACAACTCACGTCCGATAACGCGACCTCCGAATCGACGCTGCAAAAAGCCCAGACCACACGCGACCAGGCGCTCGCCAAACGCGACATGTCGCGCATCAATCTCGCTTACACGGAAATACGTGCGCCGTTTGCGGGCCGCATCGGCGCACGTGCATTCGACGTCGGCAATCTGGTGGGTGCGTCCGACTCTACCAAGCTCGCTACGTTAGATCGCATTCAGCCGGTGTATGTGAATTTCACACTCAACGAGCGCGACGCCAACCGCATCGGGCTTTTCACGAAGCCACCCCGCACGGTACGCGTCAATGTGCTCGGCGCAGCCGCGGGCCAGGGGCAAGGGCAAGGTGAGGACGCCGCGCTCGAATTTGTCGACACACGCGTCGATCCGAACAGCGGGGCGGTCAAGCTGCGCGCGGATATTGCCAATCGGGACGCACACCTGATTCCCGGCATGTCGGTCGAAGTGCATATTCCGGCAGGCGCGCCGCAAAACGTGCTGCTGGTGCCGGACACGGCATTGCTGCGCGATCAGGCGGGTGCGTCCGTGCTGATCGTGAACGGCGCGGGTGTGATCGAAAAACGCGCGGTGGTCACCGGCGGCTTGTACGGTTCGCAGCGGGCGATCACCTCGGGTCTCACTGCGAACGACCAGGTCGTGACCGGCGGTGCGCTGGCTGTCGCGCCCGGCGCGAAGGTGCAGGTGGTCGCCGCTGCGGCGCAGGGCCAGTCATGATCCGCTTCTTCGTTGAGCGGCCGGTCCTTGCCAATGTGATCGCGTTGATCGTGATGCTGCTCGGCGCGGTCGCGCTGATCAACTTGCCGATCGCGCAATATCCGCCGATCACGCCGCCGACCGTGCAGGTTGTCGCGCGCTTTCCCGGTGCGAGTGCCGCGACTGTGATCGACCGCGTGGCGCTGCCGATCGAAACGCAGGTCAATGGCGTTGAATACGCGCTGTACATGCAATCGACCAGCACCAATGACGGCACCTACACGCTCACGGTCACCTTCGCCGTCGGCACGGATGTCGATAAAGCGCAGGTGCTGGTGCAAAACCGCGTGTCGGCTGCCACCGCGCAATTGCCGCAAGCGGTGCAGCAGCAAGGCGTGAC
The DNA here is from genome assembly GCF_905221015.1 of Paraburkholderia nemoris. NCBI lineage: Bacteria > Pseudomonadati > Pseudomonadota > Betaproteobacteria > Burkholderiales > Burkholderiaceae > Paraburkholderia > Paraburkholderia nemoris. The sequence continues at coordinate 109,594 of NZ_CAJNBO010000024.1, forward strand.
CGTGCGCAAACGCTCCACGGCGATTCTGCAGTTGTACACGCTGCAGTCGCCTGATCCGAAATACGATTCGCTGTTTCTGAGCAACTACGCGGTGATCTATCTGCGCGACACGCTCGCGCGTTTGCCGGGTGTGGGCGACGTCACCGTGTTCGGCACCGGGCAGTACAGCATGCGCGTGTGGCTCGATCCGCAGAAGCTGAGCGAACGCGGTCTGACGGCCGCCGATGTGATGCAGGCGATCCAGAGCCAAAGCAAGGACGTTAGCGCCGGCCAGCTCGGTTCAGAGCCGAACGCGGGCGGCCAGGCGTTCCAGCTCACGGTGACGATGCAGGGCGCGCTGTCCGATCCGCACGAGTTCGACGACATCATCGTCAAAGCCGATTCGAACGACGGTGGCCACTTCGTGCGCATTCGCGATGTGGGTCGCACCGAACTCGGTTCGTCGAGCTATGGGCAATTCTTCAATCTCGACGGCAAACCGGCTGCGGGCATTGCCATCTATCAACTGCCGGAAGCCAACGCGCTGGAAGTCGGCAATGCCGTGAAAGCGACCATGGCACGGCTTGCCAAGGACATGCCGAAGGGCGTCAGCTATCAATTGCCGTTCGATACGACGACCTTCGTGCGGCAATCCGTGATCGACGTGTACAAGACGCTGTTCGAGGCCGCGCTGCTGGTGCTCGCGGTGATCCTGCTGTTTCTGCAGAACTGGCGCGCGATGCTCGTGCCCGCCACGACGATTCCGGTGACGATCATCGGCACGTTCGGCGCGATCTACATGCTCGGCTTCTCGATCAACCTGCTGACGTTGTTCGCGATCGTGCTGGCAATCGGCATCGTGGTGGACGACGCGATCGTGGTGGTGGAAGGGATTACGCAGCATATCGAGCAGGGCAAGACGCCGAAGCAGGCGGCCATCGACGCGATGCACGAGTTGCTCGGGCCGATCATCGGCATCACACTGGTGTTGATCTCTGTGTTCCTGCCATCGGCGTTTCTTGGCGGCGTCACGGGCCAGATGTACCGGCAATTCGCGCTGGTTGTCGTCGCAACGACCATCATCAGCGCGATCAACGCGGTGACGCTCAAGCCGGTGCAAAGCGTGCGCTGGCTGCGGCACGCGCGGCCCGGCAAGCCGAACATCGTGTATCGCGTGTTCGACAAGGGGTACGCCCGTGTCGAAAAGGGCTATGTGCGCATCGTGTCGTGGTTCGTGCAGCGCTGTGGCCTCGCGCTCGGCATCGCGCTGGTGCTCGGCGCGGCGTCTGCGTTTCTGCTGACGCGCGTGCCCACCAGCTTTATCCCGCTCGAAGATCAGGGCTATATTCTGATCGCCGCGCAACTGGCCGATGCCGCTTCGCTCGGCCGCACGCGCGAGGCGAGCACGCAGATAGAAAAGCGCATCGGCGCGATTCCCGGCGTGAGCCATGTGGTGTCGATCGGCGGCATCTCGCCGCTCGATAACAACGCCTCGCTGCCGAATTCCGCGCTGATCTACGTCACGCTCGACGACTGGAGCAAGCGCGGCAAAGGCGAGGACCTGCGTTCGCTGTATTTGCGCATGAATAGCGAACTCGCGAAACTGCCTGACGTGCGCTCCGTGGTGATCGTGCCGCCGCCGATCCAGGGCCTCGGCAATAGCGGCGGCGTGCAGATGCAGGTGATGCTAACCGACGGCTCGCAAAACTATCAGCGTTTGCAGGACGCCACCGACGCGCTGATCGCCAGCATCTCGAAGCGGCCCGAACTGCAGCGCGTGTTCAGCCCATTTCGCGCGTCGGTGCCGACCGTCGAACTCACGCTCGATCGCGCCAAGGCCGAGTCGCTGCAGGTGCCGGTCGGCAACGTGTTCGACCTGCTGCAGGATTACGTCGGCTCGAGCTATGTGAATCAGTTCACGACGTTCAACCACACGTTCCCCGTGTTCGTTCAGGCCGACGGCGCATTTCGCCGCGAAACCGACGACATCCGCCGCTTGCAGATTCGCAGCAATAGCGGCCATATGGTGGAGCTGGGCACCTTCATCGATGCGCATACGAGCGTCGGCCCGGCCGTGGCGACGCTGTATAACCTCGCGCCGGCCGCGGCCATCAATGGCAATCCGGCGAACGGCTATAGCACCGGTCAGGCGATCGCCGCGTTCGAACAGGAAGCCGCACGCGTGCTGCCTGCGGGTATCGGTTACGAATGGACCGCGATGTCGTATCAGGAGAAACTGGTCGGCAATTCGGCCTATTGGGTGTTTGCCGTGGGCGTATTGCTGGTGTTCTGCGTGCTGGCCGCGCAATACGAAAGCTGGTTGCTGCCGGTGGCGGTCGTGCTCGCCGTGCCGCTGGCGTTGCTCGGTACAGCCGGTACGCTCGCCATGCTCGGGGCCGCCAACAACCTCTACACGCAGATCGGGCTCGTGCTGCTGATCGCGCTGTCGGCGAAGAATGCGATTCTGATCGTCGAGTTCGCGCGGCATCTGCGTGCGCAAGGTGTGGGCATTGCCGAGGCCGCGGTGGAAGCGGCGCGCTTGCGGTTCCGGCCGATCATGATGACGTCGTTCGCGTTCATTCTCGGCGTGGTGCCGCTCGTGATCGCCACCGGCGCGAGTGCGAGCGCACGCCGTTCGCTCGGGATTGCGGTATTTTCGGGGATGCTCGCTTCAACCTGCATTGCCGTGCTGTTCATTCCGTCGTTCTACGTGCTGTTGCAGCGCCAGGCCGAACGGCACGCGGCGCGGCACGCACAGTCCGACGCTTAAACCGAGGAGCTTTCGTATGGAACGCCCCGCCAAAATCATCGTGCTCGACGACGAAGCCGAACTGCGCAACATGCTGCAGCGTTTTCTGCGTGGGCATGGCTTCGAGGTCCGGATCGCGGAGGACGGCAAGCGGCTCGACCGCTATCTCGAGCGTGAGCCGTTCGATCTGCTGGTGCTCGATCTGATGATCGGCGAAGAGGACGGCCTTGCCATCTGCGCCCGGTTGCGCGAGCAAGGGCAGACGCTGCCGATCCTGATGCTGACCGCGAAGGGCGATCCGCTCGACAGGGTGCTCGGCCTCGAAACCGGTGCCGACGACTACCTCGCCAAACCCTTCCTGCCGCGTGAACTGGTGGCGCGGATCAATGCGCTGCTGCGCCGCCAGAAGATCGCCTCGGGCGATGTCACCGTGACTTCGCAGAGCGTGCGCTTCGGCGATTTCAGTCTCGATGTCGGCAAGCAGGAGTTGTCGCGTACCGGCGAGCTGCTGGAGATTCATTCGGCGCAGATGTTGCTGCTGGTCGCGTTGGCCTCGTCGCCGAACCGGCCCGTGAGTCGTGACAATCTGCTGGCGCGCGCCCGTGGACGTGATCACGATGCGCTCGATCGCAGCATCGACGTGCAGGTGCTGCGGCTCAGGCAGATCATCGAGGACGACCCGTCGAAGCCGCGCTTCATCAAGACCGTATGGGGCGTTGGCTACATGCTGGTCGCGGACGTCGACTCATGACCCGCGCGTGGCTGCAGAGGGCGCTGCCTAAGACGCTGCTGGCGCGCAATATCCTCTTGCTGATCGTGCTGGTGATGCTGAGCCAGCTCTGCGCGCTTGCGGTGTTGCTGCACTATGTGCAGCGGCCCCGCGTCGAACGGGCGGCCACGGTGTTCGCCACTTACGTGACGACGCTCGATAGCCTGCTTCAAGCCACGCCGCCGGGCGCGCGCGCCCAATTGACGGCACGTCTCGACGCTCGCACGCAACTACCCGCCGATGCCGCCCTTGAACCGCCGCCCAGTCTGATGCGCGCTTACCGCACGTATCAGCGCAACGTGTTTCTCGAGAGTTTGCGCGAGCATCTGCCCGCCGACATGCCTGCGCTCTGGCAGTCTGAAGGCGGTCAACGCTTGTGGATTCGCATGCATGCGCCGGCCGATGCGCCGCACACGCCGTACTGGATCGCGCTGCCGATTCCCGAGGACGCGCAAGGCAACGGACTCGACGCCGCGATTCTGTTGTCGCTCGGTTTGGGCGCGCTGGCGGCGCTGACCGGCTACGTGATCCAGCGCCACCTCAACCAGCCGCTCCAGGCGTTGACGCAGGCGGCGCGCCGCGTGAGCGCCGGCGAAACGCCCGCACCGTTGTCGACCGACGGTCCCGTTGAGATCGCCACGGTAAGCAGCGCTTTCAATCAGATGACGCATGCATTGCAGCAGGCCGAGGCGACGCGCGCGCTGATGCTGGCGGGCATCTCGCACGACATCCGCACGCCGCTCACCAAGTTGCGGCTCTCGATGGCCATGGCGATGCCGGACGGCAGCGACAGCAGCTTCGTGGTCGCCGCCGAGGGATATCTGGACCAGATCGAGACGATCTTGCAGCAGTTCATGGACTACGCCGGCAGCGGCGAGCGTGAGGCGCCTGAGCCCGGCGATCTCAACGCATTGGTCGAGCGGCTGGCCGGCGATTTCGCCGGGCTGGGTCATGAGTTCGAACTCTCACTCGCGGTTCTGCCCGCGGTTGCCTACCGGCCGATCAGCATGATGCGGCTGCTGATGAACCTGATGCAGAACGCGATCGTCTATGGCGGCACTGGGTTCTCCGTGCGGAGTTGGGCCACGCGCGAAGCCGTCTATGTCGCGGTGGGCGATCGCGGCAAAGGTCTTTCAGCGGAGGAGTTGGAGCAACTGAAAGCGCCGTTTCAGCGTGGCCGCAATGCTCGCGCGCATAGCGGCGGCACCGGGCTGGGGCTGGCGATTGTCGAACGGATTGCGCGGCTGCACGGCGGCAGCCTGCAGTTTCATGCGCGCGAGGGCGGCGGGTTGGAAGTGTGGGTGGTGTTGCCGCTCACTCCCGGTCCAGCCACGCATCCAGTCCTACCCGGAAGGCCACGCCAGCAATGACCGGCACGGTCAGCATGAGGATGATGCCGAAGTTGGGAATCTCGTCGCCGTAAGTAATCGGACCGTAGAGCACGACGGTCGCAACGATCGCGAAGACGATGACGCCGATTGCAACCATCATAAGATTGCGCGCCACCATGGGCAGCTCCTTGCGCTTAGCCTTGCCCGGCGTGGTGCTGGTAGTGGGGACTTCGTCGTGTTGGGCGGGCATGATGGTTCTCGTGGCAGGAAAGGCAATGACAGATGGTTCGGCGAAACGTGATGCCGAATCGAACGCCGGCCAGCGCGCGATTGGCATCATACCAGGGGTCGTTCGTGCCGCACACATACACAAACATCCCTAACACTAACCTATCACACGCCAGACGAAGCGCAAGTCGCAGGAATTGATCGGGAACGCAGGACATCGGCGCGTCGCCACCCACGCGCCTCGTTTCGGAGAACCTGACGATTCTGTCAGCGCCTCGTCATCGTTCTGAAGGCTCAGTGCCCAAGACCGGTGCTGGCGATCTGCTGCTCGACGAACTTGGCGAACAGCGCATGCAGATGCGTCGTCGGATGAAGGTCGTCGGCGAACATGTAGGTCTGGTCGGCATTGGCCGTCACATAGGTCGCCGGCGAGCACAGCAATGCCGTGTCATCCGGCGTTTTCTTGGGGTCGCAGGCTTGGGCCGTGTTTGCCACGACGAAGCCATTGGCCTGAAAGTTCGCGATGATCTGGTCTACCCATGTATAGGAATCGATCTGAATGACCTTGCCTTGCAGGCCATCGGCCTGCAAGGCAGCGTTCAGGTCCTGGTTGAAGAGTTGCGATAGCTGGGTCAGATTGGCCCCGCCGTCAGCCGCCGCGAGGCCTTTGGGCGACAGACCGACGTTCGGAACATTGACCACCACCACATGCGTGGCGCCGTTCTGAACGATTTGCCCGACAAGCTGAGCGAGGGTGGTTGCGGCGGTTTGCACGGTCGGCGCCGCGGCCGGCAGCGAACCGGCGCGAAGCACGTCGTTCGCGCCGGCCCAAACCAGAACCAGTTGACCGGAATTGAAACTCCCGTGCGTGGACAGATAGCTTGAAACCTGCTGATTGACCGGCATTTCGACATTGCCGATCACGTCGGTAAGAAAATCGTTCTGGTTGGCAGGCGTCGCCACCGTGGAGCCGCCCTCGGCATAGCCGAGACCGCTTTGCGCGCTCAACTTATGCGTGATGTCGATCGTAAACGCGGCGCTTAGCGAGCCGCCGTAATATTGCGCGACGTTCTGAGTCCACACCTGGCCCGGATTGGTCGTGAAACGCCCGCCACCCACCGCGCTCGCGAGCGGCGCATAGGTCCCGACGTCCGACAGGCTGTCGCCGAACGAGACAACTTGCAGATTCACGCCGCCCGGCGGCGTGGCTGCGCTACTGCCATTACTCGAGCTGCCTCCGCCTCCACCGCCGCCGCATGCGGTCAATAGCGACATCATCGTGGCAAGAATTACAGCACGTACCGTGTCTTTGCTTCCCTGCATAGCGCCTCCCCACAGATTGAACGGGCGTTTGCCCTATGTGGCGGACGTAGCGCCAGCCTGCATATCGTTCTCTCGACAGTACTTCCCGGTCAGCAAAAAGGATGCCTTATCGTCCTGATTGCACAATATCGACGGGGAATTGAGGCTGCGCCGGATCGGCGAAAGAGGATTGACGGTGCCCTGCGCTGGGCGGCACCTCAAAAAGGAGGACCGTGTCTCGGGTTCACTCGCCGTGAAGGCGGCCTGATCCTCCCGGATGTCACTTACTTTTCAGTCCGTCTCGCCAGGCGATCGCTTCGAGTTCGACCCGGACTGCGTCCTCGACGGCAACTACGGGGTGCGCCCGAAATTCAAATGCAGGGAATGTCGAGCAAACCTTATGAACCGCCAACGGATCGTCGCAGTCAACCAGCATGTGGCCACCCCAATCTCCCACACGCACCACGAAAAACTCGATCTTGAAGTTGTCTGGCGCCTGCCACTGACTAAACACATCGAGGATTCGCTTCTGGGCATTCTCGTACTCGACAGGCGAACCTTGTGTGCGTTCGAACCAGCTAATCATGTACTTCATCGCCGTCCTCCTTTCAAACATTGATGTCGCCAGAACGCTTGCCGTTTGGACGGGCTAGCGAATCAGCAAGCTACAACTTGAGCAGCGGCGACGAATGCTCATTGCTTTTGGCCCTTCTTATGCCCCGCTTCAAGGCGGGTTTGTGTTCGCCCCCAGGATGCTCATTAACGTCTTCGCGTTGCGCTGCCCCTGGTCCTCGAAGCAGTTATTGAAGATGACGTGGGTACGGCCGGCCCGCGTCGCGATTGCGCGGATCGAGGGGGCCAGTTCGGTCAGCTCGTCGTCGCTGTAGTCGTAGTCGAAGCGATCGGCCGCGCTCGCCGCGCCCGTTGCGCTCCATGTCTGCGTATTGCGGCCGTGCAGACGCACCATTGCGAGCTCAGGATGGGTTGCTTCCCAGATGGTGTGCACGCGGTTCGTCACATCCGGCGGCGCATCGACGATCACGTGAACGAGGCTACGCTCGCGCAGAAAGTCGAGCGTCCACGGCGCATGCTGATCGTCGAACCAGGATTGATTGCGAAACTCGGCGGCCATCATATAGCCCGCCATGCGCGCGCGGCATTCTTCGACGAGCGCGAGACCGTCCGGCGCGCGAGTAATCCACGGCGCGAACTGGAACAGCACCGCGCCGAGCCGGCCGCTCGCGCGCAACGGTTCCAGTGCTTCCAGATAACGTCGCCACAATTCGTCGAGGATCTCGGCGGGCATGTCGCGGTAGTAGACGTTCTTCTTGCGCGGACCCGTGATGCCTTCCGGCAGCGCCATCGCAATGTCTTTCGGCAGGACGTCGGGCGAAGTCTGATGCCCGGTAAAAAGCCGGAACGCCTTGAAGTTGAATGTGAAGCCTTCCGGCGTGCGCTCGGTCCACAACTGCGCGTTGCTGGCCGACGGCATAGCGTAGTAGGCCGAATCGACTTCGACCAAGGGAAATTGCGATGCGTAAAAGCGCAGTCGGGCTTCAGCGCTGCTGCTGCCGGGCGGGTAAAACCGCTTGCAGGCGATCAGCGTTTTGTCGGTCCAGCCTGCGGTGCCGCAGCGGATGTCCATCGGAGTCAAGGTGGTTGTTGCCGCGCATAGGCGAGCCTAGGAAGCCGCCTCCGTGTGATCGAGCCACTCCGCGAGTTCGCGCCGCAACTGCGAGATATCGAGTGGCTTGCCGAGCATCCGTGCGCCGGGAATGGTGTCGCCGATCTCGGCGTTCTCTCCATAACCCGACACCAGCAACACGCGGATGTCCGGCTGCCGACTCAGCACCGCGCGCGCCAGGTTGTCGCCGGACATGCCGGGCAAGGTCAGGTCAGTGAACAGGACGTCGAAACGTTGCGCGGGCACTAGCGGCAGTGCTTCTTCGGCGCTTCCGACCGCGGTGCAGTCGAGCCCTAGCGCGCCGAGCAGGTCGCAGAGCGCGTCGCGCGAATCGGTGTCGTCTTCGACCAGCAGCACGCGAGCCGGCGTGCCGGGTGGGTGCGACGACGGACTTGCCACGTAATCCGCCAGCGAATTCGCCGGGGCATGCGTGTGCACGAGCGGTTTTTCATCCGATGCGGTAGGCGTGTGCAGGCTTTCGCGCGGGATGGACGTTTCGGCTGCACTGGCCGGATCGTAGACCGTGCGCGGCACGCAGGGGGAAATCTGCCCGTCGCTTACGCTGGCAACACCGGCGCCGCGCAGCACGCTGCGCACCTTGCGCGCGAGATCGTCGCGCCGGTAAGGCTTGGACAGCAGCGTGATGCCGGCGTCGAGCTTGCCGTGATGAACGATCTCGTCGCGCGTATAGCCCGAGGTGAAGAGTGTCGGCACGCTGGGCGAGCGCGCCGCGGCACGCTGCGCCAGTTCCACGCTTTTCACCTGGCCGGGCATCACGACATCGGTAAACAGCAGATCGATCGGCACGTCGCTGTCGATGAATTCGAGCGCCGCGTCGCCACTCGATGCGGTCAGGACTTTATAGCCGAGTTGCGCGAGCATTTCGACGGCGGTCAGGCGCACATCCGCATCGTCTTCGACCACCAGAATCGTTTCGCCGCCACCCACCGGCGCCGAGGTCTGATCGACGGCTTCGACTGTTTCCGGCTCGCAGCAGCGCGGGAAAAACAGCGAGACGGTGGTGCCGCGGCCCACTTCACTGTCGATCAGCGTATGGCCGCCGCTTTGCCTGACGAAGCCGAATACCATGCTTAAGCCGAGACCCGTGCCGTGGCCGTCGGGCTTGGTCGTGAAGAACGGTTCGAACACGCGCTCCAGGATTTCGGGTTTCATGCCGGTGCCCGTGTCGTTGACCGAGAACACGACGTATTCGCCTGGCGAGAGCTCCGGCTTGCCGCGGCAAAACGCAGGGTCCAGCACGCGGTTCGTCGCGCGCACGGTGAGCGTACCGTCGGCCTGCATCGCGTCGCGCGCATTGATCGCAAGATTGAGCAGGGCGTTTTCGAGTTGATTGCGATCGGCCTGCACATTCCACAGATCGTCGCTCAACACCGTTTCGATCTTGACGGTCTCGCCGAGCGCGCGGTGCAGCATCTCGCTCATGCCGGCAAGCAGGCGGCGCGGATTCAGCACGGTAGGCGAGAGCGGCTGGCGGCGCGCGAAGGCGAGCAGATGCGCGGCCAGTTTCGCGCCGCGTTTGACGGCATCCGTCGCGGCGGACAAACGCCGCAGCGTGGTCGGACTCTCACCGGCGTCGGCAGCGAGCATCTGCAGATTGCCGTTGATCACTTGCAGCACATTGTTGAAGTCGTGCGCGACGCCGCCTGTGAGGCTGCCGATCGCTTCCATCTTCTGCGCCTGGCGCAACTGCTCTTCGGCGATCGCCCGTGCGGCGACTTCATCGGCGACGCGTTGTTCGAGCGTTTCGGTCAACTGGCGCAGCGATTGTTCGGCGATCTTGCGTTCATGGATGTCGATCAGCACGCCGGGAAAGCGCGTCGGTTCCCCGTGTTCGTCGAACTCGCACTGGCCGTTTGCCTGCACCCACATGTACTCGCCATCGGGGCGGCGAATCCGGTATTCGGCGCGAAACGGCTGGCCGGTGCGCATCGCTTCGACCGTCAGGCGGTCGTTGAGCGACTGGTCGTCAGGATGGATCACCCGCGTCGTGGCATTGCGTTCAAGCCCTTTCGCGGTCTCTTCCAGTGGAAACGAAAAGGTGCGCGCGAAACGTTCGTCACCGGTGACGGTGCCGGTGCGTGCATCGAGCACCCACGTGCCGAGCACCGCGCCGGTATTGAGCGCGAGTTGCAACCGTTCGTTGGTTTCGCGCAGTTCAGCCTCGGCATGTTGCCGCCAGCGTTCGGTGAGTACGCGCGTGGTGGTTTCGACGACCATCGCAAGGACGCCGGCGGGTGCGCCGCTGTCGTCGGCGACCGGGCTGTAGTAGAGGTCCATCCAGACGTCTTCGGGCTTGCCGTCGCGCAGCAGGACCAGTTCCTTGTCGCGATACGACAGCGTGCCGCCGGCCAGACATGTCGTCATCACATGACGGTTGAAATCGGCGACCTCCGGCCAGCCGTGTTCGACCGGACAGCCGAGCAGATACGGATGCCTTCCGCCTGCGAATATCGCGTAGGCGTCGTTGTAGATCATGTAGCCCGGTTTGCCCCATAGAAGCACGAGGGGCACGGGTGAAGCGAGCAGCATCTGAACGGTGGCGGTCAGACTGCGCTGCCAGTTTTCTATCGCGCCGAGGTCGGTCGCCGTCCAGTCGAATTCGCTGATGCGTCGCGCCATTTCCCCGTTCCAGCCGGGGCAGCCATGGTCTTGTGCCGGGAAAGGCATTGCTGCGCTCCACAGAGGTCACGTCAATGAGGGTGTCCCCACTCTGCCGGCGCGCATGGGGCGCGTGAATGTTCAGCAGGAGGCGGGATGAATCTTCTGCCGTGCACAGCGGGCGCGATGCGGCCACGCGGCAGGAATAATTGTAGGTCACAACGCTTGCCCGGTGACGTATCGGAAGGGGCTCTGCGGGTTTAGCCGAACAATCGGCGCGAACCGCCTCGCAACTTTTACCTGCGTTGCTCAAGTCAGCGCGCGCGATCCGGAAAGAAGCGCACGTGTCGCCGGTTTCGACTGCATGTCGGCCGCTTTATTGCGGCATGAACGATGCGCTTGGGGCGTCAGGAAAGCGCCAGGCGTGTTTCGTGCTGCCCGCTCTTGTTCGCTTGTGCCAACGGGCGCATGGTGGGAGTAGAGCGCCATGCCGGATTCGAACTTTAATAAGCACGGACCACACGATGGCAAGGAAAAACATCACACGAAACAAGCTGCCCAAGCCGGACGTACGGCAGGCGCTGTTGATCACGCGCCGCAACGCCAGAATGGCGCGTTCGGCGCATGCCTATGTGCGCGGCAACACGAGCAAATTCTACGAATGGCTCGACGGGATGGAGAGCCACGCGTTGCCCGAAGGTCCGGCGATCTGGATCTGCGGCGATTGCCACACCGGCAATCTCGGGCCGGTCGCCGATGCCGAGGGGCGCGTCGAGATTCTGATTCGCGATCTCGACCAGACGGTGATTGGCAATCCTGCGCACGACCTGATCCGCCTTGGGCTATCACTGGCGACGGCCGCGCGCGGATCGAACCTGCCTGGCCTGACTACGGTGCACATGATGGAAGCGTTGGCGGATGGCTACGAGCGCGCCTTCGACGAGGCGGCCGGCGATGCCGATATCCATGCCGGGAAGCCGGAGGCGGTGAGGGTAGTGATGAAGGAAGCGGTGCGCCGATCGTGGCGTCATCTGGCTGAAGAGCGGATTGAGGATCTCGAGCCGACTATTCCACTTGGCCCGCGTTTCTGGCCGCTCGCGAAGCGCGAGCGGCGCGAGATCGAGGCGCTGTTCGGGAAGGAATCGCTGGCAGAGCTTGCGACGGTGTTGCGCGCCGGCGGCGAGGATGCTGATGTCGAGGTGCTTGACGCGGCGTACTGGGTGAAGGGATGCAGTTCGCTGGGGCGGTTGCGGTATGCGGTGCTGCTGGACATCGACGGCGCCGCGGTGGAAGGCGACGACCTGTGCCTGATCGACATCAAGGAAGCCGCGCAGGCGGCCGCGCCGCGTTATCCCCGAGTGCGCATGCCGAGGGATAACGCCGAGCGGGTGGTGGAGGGGGCGCGGCATTTGTCGCCCTCGCTGGGCGAGCGGATGCGGGCGGCGCGCTTATTGGATCGCGCTGTTGTTATTCGGGAGTTGCTGCCGCAGGATATGAAGTTGACGATTGAGCAGTTGACTCAGGATGAGGCGATGAAAGCTGCGCGCTTTCTTGCGTTGGTGGTGGGGAAGGCGCATGCGCGGCAAATGGATAGCGGCGAGCGCGCGGCCTGGCTCGCGGAGTTGCGGAGGAATCGGTCGAAGACGCTTGATGCGCCTGGGTGGCTTTGGAAGAGTATTTTAGAGTTGGTTAGTAGTCATGCTGTGGGGTATTTGGAGCATTGTCGGAGGTATGCCACTGAGGGGGGCATTAAGTGATTGGTTTTTGCCTGCGCGGCGCTTGTTGTCAGTGCTCTTAGTACTTTGGCCTTTCCTTGTTTTGTTAGTGGTCTATTAGCGTTCCCCCTGTGCGGGGGGGCACCTACTTTTCTTTGCCGCCGCAAAGAAAAGTAGGCAAAAGAAAGCGGCTAGAAGCCCCTGCTAAGCGGGCACCGTGGTCTGCTGCGGGTAGTGGTGCGACTGGAATCCGTGTTCTCGCACATTCCGCGTTAGTGACAAAGGTGTCATCAGCTCCCACTCCGCACTGCGTGCGTCGCGGACGGGTCTGCAGGGGAAACCACGGGCTTCGGTTGCGCGCCGTGGGGCCGTTGGCTTCGCCTCGGCGAGGCTCTCTGCATTCGCCCGGGAACCCCCATTTCAGGTGATTTTTCGGTGTGCTGAAATCGCGGTTACGGTCGCAGTTGCAATTCCAATCGCAATCGCAATCGCAATCGCAATCGCAATCGCAATCGCAATCGCAATCGCGGTGGCCGTGGGCGTGCAATGACCAGCCACAATCCGTTGGCAAGGCGTGGACGTTAAACGTAGTGGGTGGTTTTATGAACGGCTCTTCGGCGCGCGCAGCGCCGCCGGAAGTATGACGCCCTTGTCACAAGCACATGCCGGTGCACGAACACAGATTCCAGATGCACCACTACCCTGAGCGAGCTGCGGGACCCGCTTAGCAGGGGCTTCTAGCCGCTTTCTTTTGCCTACTTTTCTTTGCGGCGGCAAAGAAAAGTAGGTGCCCCCCCGCACAGGGGGAACACTAATAGACCACTAACAAAGCAAGGAAAGGCCAAAGCGCTAAGAGCACTGACAACAAGCGCCGCGCAGGCAAAAACCCCCTGCTAGTTCGACAAAGACAAATAAGGCGAACTCACCGGCGTAGGCGGAAACGGCTGCAACCCGGTCTGCTTACTAAAGCTATACCTCAAATAAACAGCTGCGAGCCACTCGCGATACTCATAAGCATTGCCGAGCGAAGCGGTCGCCCCAAACGCCAACTGCGGAGCCAGTTGATACTCCCCCACCGCGCTAAGCGAATAAGAAACCCCAGTCTTACTCTGCCCCGGATACTGCGCACCACTATCCAACCCCGAACCAAGAGTCTTGGCTTGCGCCGCCGCATTGGTCTGAAGCGAAGGATCGAGCGGGAAGTAATCCGACGCATCCTGCCGGTAATGCTGTACGCCGATCGACCCCTTCACGTCATAAGTAAACTGACCATTGCGCCCAGTCCACTCCACCGGCAAATTCAGAATCATGTACTGCTGCGGACTGAAATACCCGCCCTGACCATAAGTGAAGTACGAGAGGTTCTTGTTATAGGTCATCAGCGTCGTGTTCACACCGACAGTGAGTGTCTGATCGGCATCCTTGTAGACGCGCGTGTAGATACCGCCGCCGCCTTTGACTGCGTTATTGCTCGCGACGTGATAGCCATGGTAGTTCTGGTACGCGGCGTTCACGTACAGGCCGTTAGTGCCGTCATCCCATGCAAGGCTGGCGAGGCCGCCGAATGAGGTGACGCCGCCCCACTCGAGGCCGGAGCCCGAATCGCGTGCGCCGGCATACGACAGCAAGCTGTCCGTTACCGCGCGGCGCGCGACGGCCAGCGAATACGACACCTTGTCGGTAATGCCACCGTTGTATTGCAAGCCGCCCACGATGTTCTTCTCGGGGAAACCGAGCGGCGTTACGCCGATATCACCGTTAAGGCTGCGGCCTTCGTAGCCTAGCGACAAGCCCACGCCGTTGGCGGTCTGGCTGCCATAGTTATTGGTGCCCGCAACCGCCGCCGCAGCGGACGTGCTATTGGAGAGCCCCGCGCCGAATCGCGCGAGCGTCGATAGACTGCCCGCGGCCGTGCCGGCATCCAGCGTAACCGGCGTCGCCGTCACGACGATGTGGCCGTTGCCGGCCTTGATGCGCCCCTGAATCGGTGCTTCGATGTCGGTCAGCGTCGACAGACCGTCCTCGCCCGTGCGGTCGCGGAACACGATCCCGCCCGAGACAGTGCTCGACTGCTCGCGATTGACCTGAGCCAGTTCTTCGGCCACGCCAAGCGTCTGCGTGTTGGCGACGTTCGGTTGCGGGTAGGTGCCGCCGTTGCCGTTCGCGCCGGGCTGCTGCGGGTAATACGCCTGCGCATAACCGGTCGGCGGTTGCGGAATATACGGCTGCTGTTGCTGCGCGTAATACCCCGAGCCCTGATTCGGATACGGCTGATAAGGCTGCTGACCGTAGGCCTGTTGTGGCGGCACCGGTTGATAAGGCTGCTGCGCGTAACCCTGCTGCGGGTATCCCTGCTGCTGGGGATAAGGCTGCTGGCCGTAATAGGGCTGTTGCTGCTGCGGATAAGCTTGCTGCTGCCCATACGGCGCCTGCGCATAGGCTTGCGCGTTGCGGTTGCTCTTCGACGCGCTTTGCTTCTTGCTGGTCGAGCGTTTCGTGCTCGTGGCCGAATTCGTGTAGCGCGGCTGTTGCATCGAACCGGCATTGGCCTGGGCTTCGCGTGCCGCAGGCGACATCGGCCACGGCGTGGTCGCATAACCGTCCGGCTGCTGCGGATAGGGTGCCTGCTGCTGATATTGCGCCTGTTGAGGATATCCACCTTGCTGCGGATACGCCGGGTTGTACTGCTGTTGCTGAGCCTGCTGCATCGGCGGCATCTGCGCCTGGCCTTGACCCGGATACGGCTGCAACGGCGCGCCGGACTGGCTCGACCCGTTGGTCTCCTGGCCGTAGCCATCCGCGTTGGTGCCGGGACGTGGCGCGTTATAGGGAACGGCGGTGGGCGCTGCATTGGGCACATACGGCTGTGCAGGCACCGTATAAGGCGCCACGTACGGCGCGGGCTGCGAGGGCGGCGGATAGTTCGGCACGGTCTGGGACGGCAAGGAGGACTGCGAGTACGGGAGCGATGCACGCGCGGCATTGGAGCCGCCACCTGCGAGCGCGGCGTTGTCGGCGTCGGTCGGCGAGATCGTTGCGGTTTTACCTTCGAAGGGATTGGTGCCCGGCAGCGGCGTCGCGCCGATCCGGCGCATCGCGACTTCCCAGCCGCGAGGCACGTTGCTCGGCGCATTGTTTCGAGGCCCGTTGGCCATCAGCGGCGTATTGGCGGCGATCAGCGAGCGTTGCAGATAAGTCGACGCGAGCGACAGCTTGCCTTCGGCGCGATACATGCGGCCGACCGTCGCCAGCACGCCGGGGTCGCTCGGCGCCGCGGCAAGCGCCTGCTTGGCGAGCGATTCGGCATAGCTGAACTGTTTCGCACCGGATGCCGCGGAGATCGTCGCTTGCAGCAGGTTCAGGTCGTCGGGCTTGCGTTGCAGCGCGACGCGATAGCTGGCGACCGCATTGCGGTCGTCGCCGGCGCTCGAATAGAGGCGGCCGAGGGCGGCTTGCAGATCGGGATTGTCGGGCATCGCCGCGAGCCACGGCGCGATCACGTCGTAGGCGCTGGCGAGATCGCCGCGCTGACGCACCGCGTCGCATTGCTTGATGACGATCCCCAGATTCAGATTGCCAAAATCCGTGCGCTGCTGCGGCGTCAACTGCATCGATGCGAGCCGCCGCATCACCATGCCGAGTTCGGCTTCCTGCTGCGTGGCAGACAGAATACCCGCGTATTGCAGCAGCAAATCGGTGTTGCCGGGCGCCGCGTTCATCGCGCTGCGCACGAGGCCCAACGCGCGATTCGGGTCGCCCGCCTGTTGATACGCGGCAGCGATCACGCCGATCAGTTCGGGGTTGTTGCCGGCAACCGGTTCGGCGGCGTGCAAGGTCGCCAGCGCTTGTTGCGACTGGCCGTTGCGCGCCATCCGCGTTGCGAGATCGGCCTGCTGATGCACCCACAAGCGATGCTGCAAGGTGGTCATCGCGTCGGTGCGTTGCGCGGCCGGAATCCGTTCGAGTTGCGCGAGACCGGCCGTCCAGTCTTGCGTTTCCGCGGACAGCAACGCACTCGCATACAGCGCGTCGGTCATGTCGGGATGCGCGGCGAGCAGTCCGTCCATCATGCTGCGGGCATTCGCAACCGCGCCCTGGCGCACATAAATGCGCGCGAGGTCGAGGCGCAGCCAGGGATCGTCGGGATCGTTCAGCAACGCGTCTTCGAACAGGCTGCGCGCGCTGCCGAGATCGCCGCGCGCTTCGGCCGCGCGCGCCTGCGCGGCCTGCGCTTCGCCACGCAGACGGTTGATGCCGCCCGCCTTCGATTGTTGTTCGCTGTTCAGCTGATTGGCGAATTGCAGCGCTTCGTCGCCACGGCCTTGTGCGGCGAGCGAGCCGACGAGGCCGCGAATCGCATCGGGATTGTCGGCCTGGCGGCGCAGGGCCATCCGGTAAGCCTGTTCGGCGCCGACCGGGTCGCCGTTCGTGAGCAGCATTTCGCCGAGCAGCACCTGCGCGGTGACGTCGGACGGATTCAGCGCGATCGCGCGTTCGAACAGTGACTTCGCCTTCGCGAACTCGCCGTTGCTGCGCGCGCCGATGGCGTCGCTCGTATAGGTCCAGTAGGTCGCGCTATCGAGCGCGGTTTTCCAGCGCGCCGGATTGCCGTTGCGCGACGCGCGTTCCAGATAGTTGCGCGCTTCGGCGAATTTTTCCTGCTTCAACGCGGCGATACCCATGCCGCCGAGCGCGTCGGTGTCGTTCGGACTATTCGCCAGTACTGACGAAAACTTCGCGCGCGCCGTGCCGAGATCACCGCGATCGAGCGCGGCGAAACCGTCGGCGATGGTGCGGCCGCGAGCGTCGACGGCGGCATTTTCCTGGGCGCGATCGCGGGCCACCTTGTCCTGCTGAACCATCGATTCGAAGCGCGCCTTGACCGCGGCGTCGTCGGTCGCACCTTGCAGATAGGCTTCGTACAGCGCGGCGTCTGAGGGCCGCGCGTCGAGCCACAATAAGGCTTGGCGCCAGCTCTTTTTCGCCGACGCGCCGACCGTGCTGTCGCCGGCCAGCTTCTGCAGCCGCGCGATACCGTCGCGGCGCGTCGTATCGCGATACGTCAGATGCTGTGCGTAGGCGAGGGCGTAGCGCGGGTCGTCGGGGTTGTCGCGTGCGAGCTGTTCGAGGCCGCGGCGCGCCTGGTCCCAGCCTTGCGGCGTGGCCGACAGCGCCTGGTAATACTCGAGTTGCAGCGCGGGTGTGGCCGGCTTGCCGTTCAACGCGCGCTGATACTCCTCTACCGCGCTCGCGCTTTGACCGCTTTGCGCGAGCCGCCGCGCATCGTTGACCGTCTGGTCACGCAGACTCGATTCGCCGAGGCGCCGGCCCAGTTCGTCCAGGTTCGGATAGTTCGGCGCGACGGCTTTCAGACGCGCGAGATATTGCTGCGCACCCGCGCCGTCCTTGCGGTCGGCGAGCACCATGCCCATGCCGTAGAGTGCATCGGGTTGTTTCGGATCGATGCGCAACACCTTCTGCCACGCCTGCTCGGCGAGGTCGCCGCGATGATGCGATTGCCAGTACTTGCCCTGATCGATCAGCACATTCAAGGGATCTTTCGAGGCCTGCGCCAATGCGTCAGGCGAAGCCATCGCCACGCAGCAGACGGCCGTGAGGCTCAGCGCGAACCGCAATGAAAACGCGAGGGCGCTCAATCGCATGCATTTCTCCAACTCGGCACGAGACGGCCGGCTTCGTCGAAACGATAGCGGCCGTCGATGAATCCGGTGCCGAACAAGCCCAGCACACGATCGTAATAAACAGGTTCGCGGCCCGGCACATTGGTGTCGAGCACGGCGAGATGGGTGCGCGCGAGACCGAGGCCGCGCTCGTCGTCGAGCGCCTTGAAGTACGGCGCGAGCGCGCCCCAGTAGCTCAACGGTCCTTCGCCGCTCGCCGTACCGGTGGTCGACGAAAC
Organism: Paraburkholderia nemoris; assembly: GCF_905221015.1. Classification (NCBI taxonomy): domain Bacteria; kingdom Pseudomonadati; phylum Pseudomonadota; class Betaproteobacteria; order Burkholderiales; family Burkholderiaceae; genus Paraburkholderia; species Paraburkholderia nemoris. Next base: position 127,890 of record NZ_CAJNBO010000024.1, read on the forward strand.
CTTCTCGGGCGGAATGCCGCTTTGCGCAACCTTCGCGCGCATGCCGCCGAGCGCCGCGAGCCAGGGTTTGGCGAGCGGGTCGGCGGGCGAGGTGAGGCCGGCCCACAGATAGACACGGATCGCGTCATAGCTGCCGGTGTCGCCTTCTTTCGGATCGACCACGAACTGGCCGTTCTGCCACGCCGCCCAGTCGGGCGCGAAACCTTGTGGCGCGGTGGTCTTGATGAGCTTGTAGGCGCTGTCGGCGAGCTTGGCCCACGGGCCGTTCGGCATGTCTTTGGCGAGTGCGCGCAGCACCGGCAAGGGCAGGTAGCTCGGATTCAGACGCGTCACGCCACCATTCTTGAAGCCTTGCGGGCCGGGCAGCAGCATCGGGCCGACACCCGGCAGCGTGGTCATTTCCTGGCGCGCGATCTGGGCGGCGAGCGCCTCGCCGAGTTGCGTATAACTCGCCTCATGCCACAGGCGGCCGGCCTGCAGCAGATCGTAGGCGATCCACAGGTCGGAGTCGGATGCGGAATTCGGATCGAGCACGCCGAACGAGCCATCCGGCTTCTTGCCCCAGAGCCACGACGGCAGCCGCACGTTTTGCGCATCGAACTGATTGCCCGCTAGATTGGTGCGGGTCCAGTTCAGGAGCCGGTCGAAGGTCGCGCGGTCGTTCGCGACCAGCGCGAAGAACAGACCGTATGACTGGCCTTCGGAGGTGGTCTTCAACTGTGGCGAGGTGTAGTCGATCACGCGGCCATCGGCCTGCACGAAGCGTTCGACGAAGATGCGGTACGCCGGCCAGTCGGTGTTGCACGGTTTCGCCTGGCCGGGCGTCGAAGTGGTCTGGGCCACCTTTGTGATATTGGCGAAACACGTAGCCGTCGCAAGGACAAGGCCAAAGCCAAGCCCGAGCGTCAGCGCCACGCGTGTCTTATTGTTTCGAACCCGCATATCAGTCCTATCAGTCCTTTAGGCGGCGCGCGGCGATCGAACGCAGCGTCCGGTAGAACAGGCCGGCGATGATCAGCGCGGCGAGCACGCCACCCAGCATCAGCAACAGCGGATGCGACGACAGTGCCCAGCGCAGATACTCCTGCGGCGACAAATGGCCGACATAGTACGCTTCGCCGTTCGACGTGATGGTGACGGTGCGGCCATGGATCACGGCCATCGCGCCTTGAATCTCCTGCAGCACGTCGGCGTCGAGCAGGGCGGCGGACAGATCGGCGTCCGACTGGCCGGCCGCGCTCACCAGCGCGACGGCGCTGCGGTTCTTCTGCAGCGGCGATTCGAAACCGGTCAGGAGTGCATCGCCGTTCGAACTCACGAGCGTCAGGTCGGCGCGTGCCGGCGAGCGTTCGACTCCGCGTTCGCCATGCCACCAGTCCTCGAGCTTGAAGACCACGTCCGAGAGTGTGAAGGTGCGCGAATCGCCGTCGCTGGAGAACGGCATCGACTTGGCCCAGCGCTGCAGCAGCGGTTGCTTGCCCGGCGCGCCGAAAATCAGCAGGTCCTTGTTGGCGTACTTGTCGACGTCGTCGGCCGTGCCGACGGTGACGCCATTCACCGGATAACCCGTCGATGCGCCCATGCGGCCCATGGTCAGCAGAAACAGGCTGTAGTCGCTCGAATCGGCCTCGTGCGGCAGCACCACTGCGGTCTCGGACAGGTCGGCCATCCGCGTGAAGGGGAAGCCGCTGTTGGCGAAGGCCGCGAGATCAGGCAGCGCCATGTAATGCGGGAACGACGACAGGTCGATGGTCGAATTCGGATCGATGGCGCCGACCACGTTTTCCAGCAGACGGCCGTGGCATTCGCCGGTATTCGGAATGTCGTAGAAGAAATGCAGGCGCACCTGCGCGCGCGGAGTCAGCAGCAGCGGCGGAATATGCACGGTGCGACGCGCTTCGGCGGTCTTGTCCGGCAACACGCGCTCGAAGTAATGGCCCAACTCGAACACCGAGGCCGACTCGGCCGGAATCGGCAGGGCCTGCACGAAGCCGTCATTGACGCTGACGTTCAGCGACGAACGGTCCCGCAGCGGACGCACCGTATAGCGGTAACGCAGATCGATCGGGGCGCCCAGGGTGTGCCACATGAACAGATCGGGCGGCACGCGCAGATTGACGCGCACGGCGTCGGCGTCATAGCCGGACACCGTCAGGTCGCGCGGGTCGGCGAGTTCGCCGAAACGCACCGGACGGTTGGTCGGCAGCCAGTTTGGCGCGTCGTACGGCGCACGCGCCATGAGCTCGTTCAATTGCGTGATCGTCGCGCTCGGACCGGTGAGCGTGTTCTGGCCGATGCCGAGTGCTTTGGCGGCGGTTTTCAGTTCGGCCTCGGTGCGGCCGAGCACGAGCAGCAGCTTGCCGCGCGCCGGCGCTTCGCGATCCACCACCGCGATGGTCGGGCCGGAAATCGCCGGAATCGTCACGCCGGCCGGGCGCTGGTCGTCGGTCGCGAACACCACCGCGTTACCCGACAGCGGCGCGTTATCGAGTTGCGCCGGAAACACCGCGCCGCGATAGCCGGCGAGCGCGCCGAACCAGGACGCGACGATGCCGCCTGCTTCGAGCGTCGCGGCGCCGGGTTTTTGCGGGAACACGAACGGCAGCTCGAGACGGCGCACGTCGCGGCGGTCGAAGAACGGCTGCGGCAGGGCGGCGAGATCCGGCTTGCTGGCGAGCGACGCGTAGGTCAGATCGAGCGAACTCGCATTGCTGACGGTGGCCCACAGCGACGAATTCGCCGGGTCTTCGCAACTCGTCGTGTAGTGACCGATCAACTGCACGTTCAGGTGGTTGAATTCGGTGATGAAGCGCGGATCGATCGAGACGTCGCGCGCCACCAGCATGCCGGCCTGTTCGTGCGGCACCGGCAGCGTTGCGGCGACTTCGCCGTTCACCAGCACTTTCAGTTGGGAAATATTCGCGAGCAGCGCGGGCGAATAGCTGTAGACCAGATGCAGGATCGCGCCGGTCACGACTTCGTCGCCGCGCACGGAGAACGCGACGCCGTTCTGCCCGTCGGTGCCACGCAATTGCAGCGGATCGTGTGCGCCGAGGTCGGCGAACGTGAGCGTTTGACGGCGGCCGCCCGGCACCAGCGTGCCCGGTTCGGCGGTGGTCGGCGTTTTGATCCCCAAGGCTTTGACCGACGACGCGGCGAGCGCCGGCGTGGGCGTGGCCAGTTGCGCTTGCGCGAGCGCGTTCGGATCGTAGAGGACGGCCGCGCTCGGCGCGGGCACGCTGCCCACGCCGGTGGCGACGCGCGCAGCCGGTGCACCTGGGGCGCCGGCCGCCGGCGCCGCTTGCGACGCACTCGCGCCGCTCATGGCCGCCGCAGCCACTTCAGCCGCCGAAGCCAGCGGCGCTGTCAACGCGGTTTGCAACGCGAGCCAGCAGGCAAGTCCGCGCATCAGCCGTTTTGAGCGAGGGCGTCCAAAAAGGCGTGCCTCCGTTTCCATCCCATTGCGCTCGTGATTCGAGCGTTCGACGTGTCCCTTCGCCATCCTGTTGCCCATTGATCAGTCTTTGGTTTTTAGCTTCTTGACGTCCACCGGACGGCTTTTCATCGAGCTTCGAAGGTCGGCATAAAGATGCTCGAAGAGCCCCACGATGCCGCGCGCGCCGACCGTCAGCACATGCGACAGACCGCGCAGCGGCGTGTCCTGCTGACGCCCTTCGGCCCAGCCGGTCCACGCGTCGGCGCGCGCGAACGTGGTCTTGACGAACTCGTATTCCTGTTCGCGCGTCATCGCCGAGAAGCGCAGGCCCACGCGGCCCGGCTCCGTGAAACCGACGGTGGCGGGGAAGGCGTATTCCTCGTCGCCGCGAAACAGCGATACGGTCACGCTTTCGTGCATCGGCACTTCGATCTTCGCAGGCAGCGCCACGCCGACGCCGCCTTCCGAGTAGTCGATGGTCTCGCAGGCGAGCGTGCGTCCGGTCGAGAACTTCAGCATCACCGGCATGGTCATCGCCACGCGGTGCACCGCGCGAATCTGCCGGCGCTCGCTGGCCGCGGCCACGCTCGCGCCGAGAATCAGCATGTTGTAGGTGGTCCAGCCGAGGTTCAGGATGGTTGTCTGCACCACGCTGCGAGTGTGCCAGTTCAGATAGATATGCACGATGCCGACCACGAAGCCGATCAGGTTCAGCAACAGCAGGAACAGATACGGCCGCGAGATCGCCCAGTCGAAGTAGTTCTTTTCGATCTGACCGCCCTTGGCCGTCACGTTGAACTTGCCGAGCTTCGGGTTGATCAGCGCGAGCAACGTCGGGGCGGTAATGTACGACGCCAGCACCGATTCGTAAACTTCGGCCCAGAACGAATGGCGGAACGAGCGCTGCATCCGCGAGTTGGTGATGCTCGCATGCATCATGTGCGGCAGTGCGTAGATCGCGATCGTGCTGGCGGCGGCTTCGATCACGTGCGCGCCGAAGAACAGATACGACAGCGGCGCCGTGAGAAACACCAGACGCGGGATGCCGTAGAAGAAGTGCATCATCGCGTTCAGATAACAGAGCCGCTGGCCGATTTTCAGGCCCTTGCCGGTGAGCGGATTGTCGATCCGGAAAATCTGCGTCATGCCGCGCGCCCAGCGAATCCGCTGGCCGATGTGGCCGGAGAGGCTTTCGGTGGCGAGACCTGCCGCCTGCGGGATCGCCAGATAAGCGGTGGTGTAGCCGAGACGGTGCAGCTTCAACGCGGTGTGCGCGTCTTCGGTGACAGTTTCTACGGCGATGCCGCCGATCTCTTCGACCATGGTCCGGCGCAGCAGCGCGCACGAGCCGCAGAAGAAGGTCGCATTCCACAGATCGTTGCCGTCCTGCACGAGGCCGTAAAACAGTTCGCCTTCGTTCGGCACCTTGCGGAAGGTGCCGAGGTTGCGTTCGAACGGATCGGCGGAGAAGAAGTGGTGCGGCGTTTGCAGCATCGACAGCAGCTTGTCGCGCAGGAACCAGCCGAGGCCGATCTGCAGGAACGAGCGGGTCGGAATGTGATCGCAGTCGAAGATCGCGAGGTACTCGCCCTGAGTGATCTTCAGGGCTTCATTGATGTTGCCGGCCTTCGCGTGGCGGTTGTGCGTGCGGATCGTCCAGTTGACGCCGACTTCCTCGCAGAACGCCTTGAACTCGGGACGGCGGCCGTCGTCGAGCACGTGGATCGCGATCTTGTCGGCCGGATAGTCGAGCGCGAGCGCGGCGTAGATGGTCGGCTTGACCACCGCAAGCGGCTCGTTGTAGGTCGGGATGAAGACGTCGACGGTCGGCCACAGGTCGCGCGAGGCGGGCAGCGGCATCGGCGTGCGCTTGAGCGGCCAGGCCGTCTGGAAGTAGCCGAGCAGCAGCACGATGGTCGAATAGACTTCGGCCGATACCAGCAGGAGACCCCATGCGGCGTCGAGCGGATGTTCCCAGTAAGTCGTCGAAGTGAGCCGCCAGTACATATAGCGGCCCGACGTGACCACCGAGAGCATGATCATCACCATCGTCGCGTAGCGGCCTTGCAGGCGTCGGAACAGCAGCGCGGTGACGAAGCAGCAGGTCGCGAACGTCAGTTGCTCGTAGAACGCGAGCGGCACCGTGAAGACGAAGTACAGCATCATCAGCGCGAACAGCGTGACCAGACCCGTCACGATCCGGCTGTTCCAGAAGCGCGCGTCGACGATGCGTTCGAGCCGCGACGGTTCGCCGGCCTCGATGTCCTGCGACTGGGGCGTACTCATGCGACGTTCCTCGGCGAGACGGCGATCGCATCGACCGCCGCCATCAGCCAGTTGCCGCACGAGCGAAAATCGGCGGACGCCTGGCTGAGTGGATCGTAGTGAATCAGCGTGGTGTCGCAGGCGAGCGCTTCGCTCACCCCTTCATCAAGATGGATGACGCCCGGGAAGAGCTTATTGCCGAGCATCTGGCGCAAGACCTTCAGGACGTCTTTGGTCAACTGGCGTGACTGGTCGATCTGATTGACCACGTAACCTTCGCCGCCGAACTCGGGGCGCGGCGCCGCGTACGTTTCAATCAGCCGTTCCATCAACGGAATGGCGGCGTAGGAAGCCGCGTCGGCGAGCACCACGTTGAGCGTGAAGGTGGCCGCGCACAACGCAGCGCGTACATACACGGACGAACCCGGCGGTGTATCGATGATGACGATGTCGGACGCGTCGAGCCGCAGCGTTTGCAGCGCGTGCGCGAGCCACAGCGGGTCCTGGTCGATATACGCCTCGAAGCGGCGGCGATCGTCTTCGAGCACGGCGCCATAGGGCAGCACGGTCACCCCGTCTACGCCGTCGAACATGACCGATTGCCACGGATCGCCCGTCAACGTCGCGCGCGACAAACCGTCGATGCTGTCGAGCGGCACGCCGAAATGCAGCCGCAGCGCGTTCTGCGGATCGAGGTCGAGCGCGATCACGCGGCGGCCGCTGGTGGCCAGCACGGAAGCGAGATTGGCGGCGAGGGTGGTTTTACCGACCCCGCCTTTGGCGGACACGACCGCAATGACTTTCATGAGCGACGAGGGCCGTTGACCAGCCACGAGTTGGAGGGGGCGGGCGCGGCGACGCTAACAGCGCGGGCCGGCGCGGGGGCCATTTGTATTTGTGTTTGTGCGGGTGTGCCGCGCAGACGGTCGAAGACCGATTGCAGCGGTGCGGATTCGCCGGTGGGCGCGGCGGGCTGCGGCGGCGTCGGTTCGAATGCCGGGGCGAACAGTTTGCCGAGGATCGACGCGGGCGGCTTCGGCGCTGCGGGCGCAGTCGTATAGGTGGGCGCGGGCGCCTGTGTCCAGGTTGGAGCCTGCGCCTGGGCGGGGGCTTGTGTCCACGCCGGGACCGGAGCCGGTGCTTGCGCCCACGTCGGCGTGGATGCGGAGACCGGCGCCGGTGCAGTGGCGCGCGGTGTGAGGGCAGGGATCCCGGCGCGTGGCATCACCGCGGCTGACGGCATGCTTGCCGTGGCTTGCGATGCCGGCATGGCTGCCGGCGTGCGGAACTGCGCCACCGGCGGAATACTTACAGCCGGCATGACAGGGGGAATAGGTGCGGTGGCAACAGGCGTCATCTGTGCCGGGGCGACTCCAGCCGCAGGCTGTGCGGCCACTTGCGTCACCGTATCGATCGGCGCTGCAGCCGGAGCGGTTTGTGCGGCTGGCGCCCCAACGCCACCGTTCGTTTCGAACGCGCCGAAACGCGAAGCGCCTCGCGGCGCACCAGGCTGAGCGGCAACGGCGACCGGCGGAATGTCCCGCCGATGCGAACGTGTAAATAGCGGCGCCTTCGCGCGCGTCACCGAGGCGGCGTCTTTGGGCGTCGTGTCCTGACGATCGACTTCCGGCGCCGCTTCTTGCGCCGATGCCTCGCGAGCAACTTCACGCCGTTGCCCGATCGCGGGAATCGCCGGCTGTGTCAGATCCAGCGTCACCAGCAGCGGCCAACGCGTGCGCGCCGAACGCGCTTCGTTTTCGCGGCCGATTTCCTGGTACGCGCTGGCGTCGCCGCCAAAATGGTCGAATAGTTTTTCGATGTCGCTCGATGAACTCATAGTGCCGCCGTCTTTTTGATGACTTGCGTTGCCCCGATCGGTCCGTCTGCCTGGTGCACTTACCAGGTCCGCTATCCGGTCCGCTCAGACAGGATGCCGCCCCAGCCGAAACTCGATCGAGGTGTCCGTGCCGTACCCGCTCGTTTGCGCCACCGACAGGCCCTGCGCGCCCAACGCGCTCAACCACGTCTGATAGACGCCTTCGAGAAACGCCGGCGTCCACGCTAGCGCCGCGTTGCCGAATGCCTGCAGCGGCGCACAGTAATGAACGATGCGCAGGGCGTCTGCTTCGTCGGACAGTTCGACGTAGCCCCAATCCATGTCATGCCAGTACAGATTCAACGCCTGAGCGAGCTCGGCCGTCGACCCGCACGCGGGCAATTGATGCGCCGCCGCAAACCGGCAACCAACCCGGTACATCAGTTGACGCAGTTCGTCGCGACCGATCTGCGCTTCGAACTCTGTCGCGAGTGCAGTCAGCATGCCGCGCCATTGTGGCGAGATTTGGCGTTCCAGCAGGTAATCGAGAATTTGGACCATGTTTTCCGGGAAATGGCCGTTGCCTCAAACCGCGTACAAAACGGGAGCCAACGGCCGAATAACTGAAAGTGTTACGGGAAGGCGCGCGTTGCACGCGTCTTAGGTTACTTTTACCGAGTTCGTCTGCTCTATCCGCCACACTTCGGAGGAGTCTACTTAAGACATTAACTTTTAGCCACTTTACATTCGTCTGCTTTATACGCGCAAACGATTGCTGCAGATGCGTGTTAGCCACGTAATTTTTGCTGCTGGAATTGCCTTGCTTGCTTATCCACTCTGGATGCCCGCCGCCAGACTGTTTTCGATAATTTTATTAACGGCGGATTGCGCCGATCTTTTAGCTTTCTGGTTTCGTGTTAAATGCAACGGTTTGAGTCGGGTTTGGCGGAAAGCGCCAGGCATTGGCCGCCGCCGCGAGCGTTTGTTGAATCTTTCAGGTTCGCTGCGCCCCTAAGTTTTGCCTCTACCAGTAAGCTTACGGACTGGCGCCGCCTGGCCGTGCGAGCACCAGCGCAAAGAGCGCAGAAGACAAGCGTGCAAAGGCACACGAAGGGGCGTGGCGCGCGATGGCGATGCCGTTGGACTCAAAACAACAATGCTCAATCCACTCACTATTCTGGCTGTCACGATTCTGTCGGGCGCCATGGGGATCGCCGTGCTCGGCTCGCTATGGCGGGCGGCGATACCCGGCGTCGGCTATTGGATCTCGGCCAATGCCGTTGCGATCGTGGCGCTCTTTGCCTTTGCGTCGCAAGGACACGCGTCGCGCTGGCTGACTTTCGTGGCGGCCAACGAGTTGCTGGCCATTTCGCTGCTGTTGGTGGTGGAAGGCTGCTACCGTTTTCTGGGGCGTCGCAGGCGACCCTGGGCGGCCTACGCCGGCGCGCTTCTGGTGTTGATCGGCATGACCTACTGGACCTTCGTCAAGCCGGACTTCAACGCGCGGGTGACAGTGGCTTCGGCGTTTCACGCGGGCCTCTACGCGATGCTCACCGTGACGATGCTGCGCGATCGTCCCACGAACCGGCCGCGTTACACCTACTACTTTCTCGCGGTAGCGGCGGCGCTGTTATGCCTGGGGCATCTCTCGCGCGGCGTCATGTACGGCTTCGGCATGCTGTTGCAGTCCAGCTTGATGCAGGTGACGCCGAGCAATGTCGCTTTTCTCGCACTCGGAATCCTCGCACCACCTTGTCTTTCGATCGGCGTGGTGATGCTGGCGCACGATCGCCTCGCCGAACGGCTCGAGCGGCTGGCCAATGTCGACGAACTGACGGGCGCGTTGTCGCGCCGGGCGTTTCTGGCGATTGGGGACGCGCTGCTGAAGGCGTCGTTACGTACTGCCTCGCCGGTGGCGATGGCGATCATCGACATCGATTCGTTCAAGGCGGTCAACGACGGCTACGGCCACGCCGCCGGCGACCAGGTGCTGAGCCACTTCGCGGCCTTTATCACCCGCAATTTGCGGGTCGGCGACGTGTTCGGGCGGCTGGGCGGCGAGGAGTTTGGCGTGTTGTGCCCGGCAACGACCACGGCCGAAGCGGTGCGCCTGATGGATCGTCTGCGGGTCCGGCTTGCGGCGGCCGCGCCGCTCGAGTTGCCGCGTGAACTGAAGTACACCTTCAGCGTCGGCGTGGACCAGCACCGGCGCGATGAATCGCTCGCCCAGTTAATGGCGCGTGCCGACGGCGCGCTGTATGCCGCCAAGGCCTCGGGACGCGATCGCGTGATGGCGGCGTAGCACTGACTGAGCGGGGTGCAATTCTATTTGCGGGCAGGGCATAAATATTTGTCAGACGTTTGCCGTTATACATCGGTGGAGTAACCGGAGCCAGCCTGATATCTATCAATATGCTTTCCACCTCAACGAAGCAACTGTCCGATTCCGGCTTGCGCGATCGCTTTCATCGACGATCGCTGGAACACCAGCGTCCCCTTTCGACGGTCACGATGGCGTTTACGGTTGTCGCGTTCCTGTGTTTAGTCGGGGCGCGCAACATGGTCAACGGCCCGGCAACGCCGCTCGCCTACCGGCTCACCTGCGCGTTGGTGCTCGCCCTGCTGGTGATGGCGATTCCACGCGCCGGCTCGACCTGGACCTTCGGTGCAATCGGTGTCGCTTACTCGCTCGTGCTGGTGGTGGGGCTCGCGCTGAACGTCTCGGGCGTCGAGCAACCGTTGTTGTGGATCCTGCCGGCCATGGTGGTGATTCCGATCTGTGCCGCGCCGCTGTGGCTCACGCCGCTGCATTTCTTCGTCGGCAGCGCGCTCTTCTATGGGGCGGCGTTTGCCTTGCTGTTCGGCGGGCCGCGCCCGCATGACGTCGACATCGTCGTGTGGATGTGGATCCTCGCGATCGGCGTGCCGACTTCCGTTGTGTTTCACTTCGGCTTCTACCGGTTCCGGCGCAACCACTTTCTGCTCGAGAGCCAACTGGCGCAGCTGGCCGCGACTGATCCGCTAACCGGTCTGCAAAACCGCCGCGCGTTCGTGAAGCAGGCCGAGCGCCGCCTCGAAACCATGACGCCCGAGGCGCGGGTCAGCGCGATCTTTCTCGACATCGACAGTTTCAAATCGCTGAACGACCGCTTTGGCCACGCAGTCGGCGACCATGCGTTGTACGAGGTCGCCCAGGTGTTGATGGAAGAGACCTCCGCGGACGACAGCGTGAGCCGGATCGGCGGCGAGGAGTTCGCCGTGCTGCTGCGTGACGGCCTGACCGGCGCACTGGCGCTGGCCGAGCGCCTGCGTGCCGCGATTGCCGCGATCGAGCGCCCTGACGGCCATCTGACCGCGAGCTTCGGCGTGGCTGAACACCGCAGCGGCGAAAACATCATGGTCTTGCTCGATCGCGCGGACGAAGCTTTGCTGCGCGCCAAGCATTCGGGCAGAAACCGCGTGTGCGCCGAACGTGCGTTGCCGATCGAGCCGCTGCACATGCTGGCCGGCGATGGGTTCGCGGAGAGCGGCGCGCTGCTGCCGCGGCATCGCTGGGACGAGTATTCCCTGACCTCGCACTTCCAGCCGCTCTACAGTTTGTCGCATCAGAAGCAGGTGGGCTTCGAGGCCTTGCTGCGCGGCGAGCAGGATGACGGCACGCTGGTGCCGCCCGTGGTGCTGTTCGCGCCGAAGCCGTCCAGCGACGAAGGCGCGCTCGATCGCGCGAGCCATGCCGTGCATCTGGCCAACGCGCGCAAGTCGCTGCCCGGCGATGCCTGGCTGTTCCTGAACATTCTGCCCGCCACGTTTATCGCCGAGGGCTATGCGGATCAGCTCGCCATGATCGTGCGGGCGGTCGGGCTCGAACCTGAGCGGGTGATTCTCGAGATTCTCGAGTCGCACGGCGGCAGCGTCGACGATATGTCGCGGGCGGCGGCTTTGTACCGCGAGCATGGCTTTCTGATCGCCGTCGATGATTTCGGTGCGGGGCAGTCGAATCTTGACCGGTTGCTGCGGATTCGGCCCGATCTCGTGAAGCTCGATGGCGAGTTGATTCGTGCGACCGGTCATGGCACCGAGCAGCCGATCTTGCCGAAGCTCGTTTCTTTGTTACACCTGGCGGGGATGCTGGTTGTTGTTGAAGGCGTGGAAACCACGGAGGAATTGATTCTTGCTGTGGAGTCGAATGTGGATTTTGCGCAGGGCTTTTTGCTTGGGCGGCCGGCGGCGGAGATTGTGCCGCCTGATTCGGTGCATCGGCGGATCGATGATGCTTTTGATGTGATTGCTCAGGGGAGGGCGCATCAGTATGCGTTGTTTGAGTCGGAGGTTGAGCCTTATCGGGGTGCTTTGAGGCGGGCTGCCGATGCTTTGATTGCCGGTGTTTCCGTGGGTGAGGCGTTTGCTTTTCTGGCTACGTTTGAGCGGTGTATTAGCTGTTTTGTTCTTGATGATTCGGGGCGGCAGGTGGGGGTTGAGGTGCGAGGGCCCGCGTGGAGTGGGGATGGGGCTTCGTTGCAGCCTGTGGCTAATCCGCAGGATGCTCGTTGGGATCATCGGCCCTATTTTCGTAACGCAGTTTTGTTGCCTGGGGTGGCTGTGGCTAGTAATCCTTATCTTTCTTTGGCTAGCGGGCGGCCTTGTGTTGCGGTTACTTTGGCTGTGCAGTTTTCCGCTGAGCGGTCGGTTATTGGGGTGGAGTTGGATTGGTCGGTGGTGGGGTTGCCTTGGCCGGCCGGGGAGTGATTTTGTTTTTGCTTTTTTTGTTTGTCCGTGTTCGTAGCGCTTTGGCCTTTCCTTGATCTGGCTTTGGTGCCTTTCCTTGATTTGTTAGTGGTCTATTAGTGTTGCCCCTGTGCGGGGCGGCACCTACTTTTCTTTGCCGCCGCAAAGAAAAGCAACCGTATTGGAAGTCAAGCGGCGAACAACGGCTCAAGGTGGAAACTGCTGGCGTCCGGGAGCATTTTGCGCGCGC